>NZ_JAUBRA010000018.1:0-95048 GCF_036701555.1 Microcoleus sp. Pol10D4 | reverse complement strand
TCGATCGACTGATTGTCGGTATGATCGAATCAATGACGTGGCAATCGCCTGACTCACTCTTTTAAGATACAAGGGGCTGGTTTTACCAATAATCTTTGACGCACACAAACAATCTCATAAACCCGCCCCCCACAACTAATAACCTATATCAACCTTGACTTTTATCGAAGGGAAAAAATGTACATTGACGTTTACCGTTGAGAGAGGGGGCGGGTTTATGGGATTATTAGTTTTTGGCGTAGATGCTTGGTAAAACCCGCCCCTATTATCCCGCAAATTATCAAAAACCAACCAATCAAACCTAATATAACAACACAAAATGAATGGAAAATGCCACTGCTAATTTTCCATTCATTCTCTATTCTTACGCTTTCGGCTCAACCCAAACCGTCATCCCCTCAACCCTCAAACCTTTGCCGCGAGTGCCGCAATATTGACCATTAGCAGTAACAGGAGTATCGCCCACATTCTGAATGTGAGCCGTATAAAATACGTCATACTTATCAGCTTGTGGCCCTGTCAGTCGCGCGGCAAATCCCTCAATGCGCTTGGCTTTGCCCCGGAATCCAGCTAACTCCCCTTCCGAGATCCAAGCAGTATCGCCAACTCCTTCAACGTGAGCCATGTACTGCAAATTTAAACCGGCAACGGGAGGCTCTATTTTAATTTGAAATCCTTCCACGCGGCGGCCTTGAGCTTTAGTACCCGCGTATTCTCGATCGCTAAAAGTTCGATCGCCAATTCCTTGAATGTGCGCCAACACTTTTAAACCCACAGGCGCCGCTTTTTGGGCACTTGCAGACGGCGCGATCCAAACTTTGATACCCTCTATTCTCAAAGCTTTGCCGCGAGTGCCACAATATTCGCCGTTGGAGGACACGTCGGTGTCGCCCATATTCTGAATGTGAGCGCTATAAAATACGTCGTACTTATCAGCTTGTGGCCCGCTCAATCGCACTGCAAATCCTTCAATTCGTTTCGCTTGACCGCGAAAACCCGCCAATTCTCCTTCGCTGAGCCAAGGAGTATCGCCAACACCTTCGACGTGAGCCATGTACTCGACATTTAAGCCGGGAATTGGCGGATCAATATTAATTTGAAATCCTTCGACGCGCCGCCCTTGACCCTTAGAACCCGCGTATTCTTGAGCGCCGAAAGTTCGATCGCCAATTCCCTGAATGTGGGCCAAAACTTTGATTCCCAAACCGCCCTCTACAGGAGCTTGTTGAATGTCCCGAGGTGCGCCAAAAACAATGTTCCCGGAACCGGTTGTCTGAAGAGACTTAGGTACTTCCACGCTGGGAACAATAATTACTTCGTGCATGGGGGCAGAAGGTGCGGGGGATTCCAAAATCTGGATCTGTGGCGCAACTGTAACTTGTTTCGGTGCAACATTTCCTGACGGGATGACAATCACTTCTGGCAAAGGTTCGGCGCTGATTTTTTGTTCTGGCGCTGCTTTAAATGCGGGTTCGACTTTTGCAGGTGCTGCTTTTACCATCTCAGCAATGGTTAATTTGCCTCTGGAAATGGCTACGGCTATTTGTTTGCCAAAAGCGGCGCTGACTGTTTCTTCGAGAATGACCCACTGTTCGTCATCTAATTTGTCTTGCTGTTCCACCAGGGCGAGCACTGCTGAAACTGGGTGTTTGCCGCTGACTAAGGATTCTGCGTCAGAATGCAGTTGAGTTGGGGTTGATTCGGAAATCGCGCGTTGCAGTTCGCGGGCTTTGGCATGAACTGATTGTAAGGGTGCGAAGTCGCTTTGTTCGCGGTGGGCGATCGCCAATACTCGATCGATCACTTTCAATGCTGCATCGCGAATTTCTGCTTTACCTTCAGAAGCTGCGGCAGTCTCGACTAAGTTTTGAATGTCTTTGAGGGAAGCAATTTCCCCCGGTGCGATCGTGGATTTGTTGAGTTCGAGAGCTTGTTTTTGGACTGCAGCAAAGTTGCGGCTGTAGGTGGCTACTTCTTGCAGCAAGCTGTCAGAGGGAGGAAGGCCGGACTCTTGCAGTTGTTTTGCTGCTTGGGATAGGCGATCGGCCAAATTAGCATAAGTTTCCGATAGTCGGGCTATTTGTTGTAGCAAATCTTTATGAGCTAGTTCCATATGTCTTGCAGTAAATATTTAACTTGCTGATTATAGACGTTGAGCGTCTTCTGAAGGTAGAAGGCAGTAGTCATCAGTCATTAGTCCCAGGGAAGAAGAAAAATGCTCCCCCTCTCCGACTCCCCCACTCGGACACTCTCCGACTCCCCCACCCAGACACCCGGACACACTCCGACTCCCCAATCTCCGACTCCTCCTCTGGCATCCCCCCCGTGATCGCCGTCACAACCGTGCAAATACTTAGTCACACTCTACGACTCCGGCTGTCACGAGTAGCCCGTAACAATGTCACACCTATCGAGCAATAGCCGTCACTGCTGATTCTTTGAAAACAGTTGATACTGAGGCTTGAACCAATAAAATCCCGAAGTGCTATGGTACTAATTCGCGATCTCGCCCAGCAAGCTCTGGCTCTAGGCTATCTAACCCTTGAAGCCGAAAATCAACTGCGGCGGATGTTAACTACCACTAAATATGACTTGGAAGACTTAAATGCTTTTATGGCTTTGCAACTAGCAGCTATGTCCGGAGGAGTGAAACAAGAGTCTCGCGAGATGAAAAAATTTGAAATCTTTGGCGAGACGGTTTCCGAAACTTCTTGTTAGTAATTAGTTGACTTTTGATTAGTTAAAATTTAGTAAGGGAAATTTCTAACGTGCAGATTCGTGAAGTTGTAAAACAAGCTATTGCCGCTGGATATCTGAGTTTGGAAGCAGAAAATGAAATGCAGAAGATTTTTTCCTCAGCCAAGTGTGATTTGGAAGATTTGAATGCTTTTATGAGCTTGCAGTTAGCTGCGATGGCGGGTCGCGTGAGGCAAGAGTCTTTAGAATTGATGAAAATGCCAGTTTTTCCAGATAGGAATTAATTTTTTTCAGTTATCTGGCAAAATAAATATTAATTCTTATATTCAAAAGATGCTGGTAACGTATAATTATTTTGATGATTTATATACTAATTAATTAATTGAAAGAATATTGGTATTTTGGTTCAAGGGTGTTGAGGAATTTTACTAAAATTGACATAAATATTTAAATGAATATTTAAGTGGATTTTGATTGTTTTTTTGTGGGATGGGCTCTCGTAGCCCGAAGGCGTGTATTTTCACAGCAGGCGGAACACTCCACAATATATTAGTGTCAAGTTAAGCTTTTAGTTCGCCAGTCCTCCCGCTCACCCGGAAGTCCGCCAGGGAATGAATTCCCTGTCTCATAGCGAAAGTCCTCTCAAATAGGACTGAAGAACTCATTAGTCATCATAGCGAGGACTTTGGCTTTGAGACTCTTGTTGAAACCCCTGCCGGAATGAGGGTTTAACGTGTTTGTTGACACCAATGCCCACAATAATCATCCTCAAATTGTGTAAGGCCCCTTTTTCACCTTCTTGAGAGGTATGGCTGGGATGAGGGCCAACAATTTATGCTCAATGATTAACTGGACTTGGTATGAAACAGCTAATATTATTTCCCCTCAATCGGTCGCAATAAAATTAGTTAGTAGTGAGGACTTTAACTCTCCTAAAACTCGCTCGTACTTCCCGTCACTACAAAGGTTATAACGGTTATAATACCCGATTTTATATCCTTATTAAGACTATTTCCTACGACTACGACGCTCTAACTCTTTAATTACTCTCAGAACAAACAGCGACATTAAAGCGCCAATTAATGCTAGTTGCCACAACCCGCATCCTGCAGCAGTTCCTAAAGCTGCTGATACCCAAATAGCGGCGGCAGAGGTGAGCCCGTGAACTTCAACTTTGCCTCTTTCCTGGTGATTTTGCCGCAGGATTTCTCCGCCGCCCAAAAACCCAATCCCGGCAGCAATGCCTTGAATTACCCGCGCTACAGCATCTCCTCCGTTTTCATTTTTACCCATTGCCAGCGGCATTAAAACAAATAGTGCAGAACCCATACTAACTAGCATATGAGTTCTCAATCCCGCTGGTTTGTTTCTGAGTTGGCGCTCCCATCCAATAATTCCGCCAACAAACATGGCTAGGCACAACCTTAACAGTATGCCTAGCCAATGATCGGGAGACCACAAGTTAGCGATCGACAATGTTTTACTGCAAATAATTAATCCGAAGATTCCAATATTAGCGGAGTACGATGTCCGATCGCAATCTCACTGCCAAATCTTGTTCCGGGCGAATCACGAGCACGTCAACGCTGCGCCGCCCCAACAATACTCCAGCTAAAGCGCCGATCCCAGCGCCTCCTAATACTTCTTCAGTCGCGATCGCTTTGTCGCCGGTAATGCCTGCTAGTGCTGCTGCTGCTGCTGCACCCAAGGCTGCACCTTGCGCTACTGAACCTGTGCCAGCACCTTTTTGGACTCTTTCGGTTCTGGTAATAATTCCTGAATTTCCGTCAATCCGATAGCGTTGGCGGCGGCTGATAACTAACTCTCTGGCAACAAATTGAGTACCGATTTGATTGCCTCTTCTGACAGGTTGCAGTGCCCCGACTATCTGGCTGCCTCTGGGGATTAATACTCTGCCTTGAGGTGTGCGGATGTCTTGCGCTACTGTTAAAGTTAAAGGTGCAGTTTCTTCGCGGGTGACAACTATTTTGTCTTTTTCATAGCTAACTGGAATTACACTGCCCGACGGAATTCGGATGCTATCAAATTGGGAAATTCGTTGTTGGGCTTCTGCGGGAGTAGCTACCACCAGCGGCGCGCTGGTTCCCACTGTAATGCCCAGTGCGAGGATTGCTGCTGTTGCTGAACGCCATTTTTGAGAAGTAATCATATAAATTGTCTCCTTGCTTCGGTTTTGGTTTACTTAGGAACGCACTACTGCTAAATTTGTTTCTGGTTTCGCATTCATCTGATGTTTTGATTATGGCAGGCTGGAATTCTCGAAGTTGGGAAGATAAGGTCGATAATCCAGAAGTTGAAAATTTGGAAAAATCGAGAAAATCCGCAAGACAGGGGCGATCGGGAAGATAAGGAAGATAGTCAACAGTCAACAGCCAGTCGATTGTAGATTTTAGATTTTAGATTTGACTCCACAGATGGATCGGGAAGCTGGAAAGTAGCTGTAAAATATTTCGCTTGTCAACAGTCAACAGTCAACAGTCAACAGTCAACAGTCAACAGTCAACAGTCAACAGTCAACAATTAATTGTTGAGAGCGTTTAAGGCTAGCAATCCAGCACCGAAAGCTGGTTCGTATCGGGGCGAAATTACCTTAGCTTTTGGGGCGATCGCACTTATGGCAGCTTCAAACCGACCTCGGCAATTTGCCTCTCCACCCCACACACCTCCTACGATCACAATTTCAAATTCTTCTGTTTGGTTAAATAGCGCTGAAATGGCTATTTTTGTGGAATAGGTTAATTCTGCCACAGCATTATTGATAATGCAGTCAGCGACGCGATCGCCCTCTGCTGCTGCCCCCTCGACAATCGGCGCTAAAGCTGCAATTTCTTTGACTCCCCAACCCCGCCCGTAAACGACTTCTACCAATTCTTCTAGGTTATTGAGACCTAAATGCTTTTGAAATTTTTCCGCAAGAACGGTAAAATTTTCGCGTCCGTCATAGAACTTCAAAGCAGCTTGCAAACCCTGAAGGGCGATGTTATATCCGCTGCCTTCATCGCCTAAAATATATCCCCAGCCGCCGACTCGTTTAGTTTTCCCTTGACGGTTTTGCCCGAAAACAATCGAACCGGTTCCTGAAATAACGGCGATACCCACTGGATGGCCCGTGCCGCCAGCAAGTGCGATCGCGCAGTCGCTGCAAATTACTATATTCCTGGGCAGGAATGATCTGGTTACTGGTAAAGTATTCGTCAACTGCAAGTTCTGCACTACAAATTGCACTATTTCACGATCTTTTGGACGCCCGACGCCTGCTAGTCCCAGACCAATTGCTTCTATGTTGAGATTGCCTACAGCCTCGACCTGAGCGGACAGAACTGCTCGTTCGATCGCCAATTGGATGGATTGTTTTGCTGTCTCAATTCCCAGGGTTTGATAATTTGACGGCCCTGCTTCACCCCTTCCTAAAACAAGGAGGTTGTCATCCATTAAAAGGCAGATAGTTTTAGTGCCGCCGCCGTCGATGCCGAATACGTAGCTCATGAATAATTTAGAGAATAATAGAGCAACCCAGATTAACAGATATATCTCTATTCTACGCTTTGTACAATCCGATTAAATCGAGAGAGCAATGCTAATAATAATTAAACCTAATAATGCTAACCAAACCAGATGGCGCTGACACCAATTTTTGATCGATTGCAGCCCGTCGCCGCTGCTGTAAGGGAGGGTCTGTGGCACAAGTGGCTCAGATTGATTGTGATAAAGCGTGCATTCTTTGGCAAAGGGACGCTGCGGGTAGTTGCAAGTGTCGTCTGCGTGATAAATACAGGTAGTGCACAGAAATTCTTCGGGTTTCGATCGATAAAGAGGGATACCCGGATGACCGAAAGCTTTGAGGGGGATTTTGCAATGCGGACAGGCGAGCGCTTGGGCCTCTACAGGTTGGTGACAGCGGGGGCAAGCAGGCATAGACAACAGGGTTATGGGGTAATGTGGTGGGTAGGCTCATTAGCGGGTTTTCCGAACGCCGATTAGCGCGATCGGCTCGCCATCAGGCGGCTGGATACTCCAAAATAGAAAGGTAGGTGTGCGCTGATGTAACTTTAAGTTTACAGATGGTTTCGCAGCGACAGCAGGCGACCTGAGCCGATCGGGTATGAAAGGGCAAACATTAGGAAAAATCTATGGATAACAATAGCAACTTACTCAAACAACTGGTAATGCTCGGCATTGGTACTACTTCCCTGGTGGCAGAGAAATTGCAGGAAGTCAGCGAGCAATGGGTCAAAGATGGCAAAATCAATCCTGAGCAAGCCAAAACCTTTGTCGATGACATGACCGAGCACCTCAAGTCTGAACAGGGCAATTGGGATACGCAGTTGCAGCGGCAACTACGGAATATGCTGCAAGATATGGGAGTTCCCCGACAGTCGGAAATGGATGAGTTGCGGGGAAGGCTCGATCGTTTGGAACGTCAGATGCGGGATTTAGAAAACCGTAACTGGCGCTGAGTTCGATCCTCTTCTGCAAGCTTCGCTAACGCCCGCGAGGAGTTCGCTGCTATCTTGTGATAAGATTGTCATCCGAAGGCAGAAGGCTAAAAAAGGCACTTATGTAGAAGCCATTTATGTAGAATTACACACATTCTGACTTCATACTTTTGCCTTTAAAATTATCTGGTACCTGCCGTTTTTTGGTGGAAAAATTCAGATAACATTTGGTAGTTCTTGTTGTACTAGATGTCTTAGATATCTGAGATATCGCGGTTAAAAGTATCAGGAGGATTAATTTTGCGAGGAGTTCTAGTCAGCTTGGGAGTAATGCTGGTTTGCTTTTTGTTTTTGATAGTCGCTCAAATGGGCGGTTCTGGGTCCCAAGCAGTTGCAGCCGAATTGAACAATCTTTTACCAGAGACTGCTATTGAGAAATTGTCAGCGCAGTCTTTGAATGAAAATAACTTGCTAGTAGCTGATGCTACTTTACCGGAGGTACCAGCTACTATCGCTGGCAATAACATGACTGATAATACTGAGAAAACTGTCACCACAGATTCAGGTCTGAAATATGTTGAATTGAAAGAGGGTGATGGGGCGACTCCAAAAACCGGGCAGACTGTTGTCGTGCACTACACTGGAACTTTGGAGGATGGCACGAAGTTTGACAGTTCGCGCGATCGCAATTCTCCTTTTCAGTTCAAAATTGGCGTGGGTCAAGTAATTAAGGGTTGGGATGAAGGCGTCGGTACGATGAAAGTTGGAGAGCGCCGCAAGTTGATTATTCCCCCTGAACTCGGTTACGGCGCTCGCGGTGCGGGCGGGGTGATTCCTCCTAATGCTACGCTGATTTTTGATGTGGAATTGTTGAAAATCGCTGGTTAGGTAGCTCAATCTAATTCAACGTAAAACTTTTACGCTGTTTAGAAACCCGGTTTTTTTAAGAAACCGGGTTTTTGTGTATGTTCTGGTTGATTTACGATCGCTTCGGAGATGCCAGATTGCGAAAGCAGGTATATTGGGCGTCGAATAATAGTTTGATGATTCCTGTGGGCCCGTTTCTGTGTTTGGTAATAATTACTTCTGCAATTCCGCGATCGGGCGAATCAGGGTTGTAATATTCATCGCGGTAGAGCATAATTACTAAATCTGCGTCTTGCTCGATCGATCCACTTTCTCTCAAATCAGACATCATCGGCCGCTTGTTTGTCCTCGCTTCCACACCCCGACTCAACTGAGATAAGGCAATAATCGGCACGTTGAGTTCGCGGGCTAAACCTTTAAGACTTCTGGTAATTCGAGATAGTTCTTGCACGCGGTTGTCGCTGGTACCTTCCATTAATTGCAGGTAATCTAGCAAGACTAATCCTAGGGTTCCACCTTGTTCTGCTTGGAGGCGGCGGACTTTCGATCGTATTTCTGTGACGGTAATATTGGGAGTATCGTCAATAAACAGTGGTAGTTCTGATAAATTGCCAATGGCTGTACTGATTGGTTCCCATTCGTTTTGACTGATTCTACCCGATCGCAATCGGTTACTTTCTATTTTGGCTTCGCTGGACAGAATACGCTGCACTAGCTGTTCTTTCGACATTTCTAAGCTGAAAACGGCAACCGGCAATTTTTGCTGTCCGGCGGCGATGTGGTGGGCGATGTTGGTACAAAAAGCAGTTTTGCCCATCGCCGGCCTGGCTGCAACGATGATTAAATCCGATCGCTGAAAGCCTCCTGTCATAGCATCTAAGTCATAGAAACCGCAGGGAATACCGGGAAGTGTGAGGCCTTCATTGCGATTTTCTAGGTCTTGAAATGTTTGGTTTAGTGTTTCGCCGATCGACACTAAATCCTGTTGCGGGCGTTCTTGAGTTATGCTGAAAATTTCTTGTTCGGCGCGGTCTAAGACTGTTTCTAGTGGTGTTGCCGTCTCGTAACCTAATTGTACTATGTTGTTGCCAGCTTCGATTAATTTGCGGCGCTGATATTTGTCTTCAACTAAAACTGCATATTGGTCGATGTTGACTGCGGAAACTGTGCGATCGACTAATTGTGCTAATTTAGTTAGTCCGCCTACTTGCTCTAACTGGTTGCGGTCGGTTAGCGCAGTTGTTACCGTCATTAAATCGGTAGGTTGACCCTGTAAAAATAGCCCTAATGCCGATCGATAAATGACTTGATGAGCGGTGATGGCAAAAAACTCCGGTCGCAGCAGTTCGGCAATTCGGGAAATAGCTTCGGGGTCAATTAAAATCCCGCCCAAAATTGCTTCTTCTGCCTCTATATTTGTCGGCATCAAATCGCTCATTAGTCAATAGTCCTCAGTCATTAGTCATTAGTCATTAGTTATTAGTCATTAGTTTAGGACTTACGCACCAACTCTATCTGTAGGCTGCTTATGGGCGCAGCTTATTCCTACCTATAGCGCCTTAAACCATTTTTTGCGTAAATCCTATAGTTATTAGTTGCCAGTGATTAGTCCTCAGTTTTAAATCTGCAAGTTAGCAGTCCTCAGTCCTTAGTTAGCGTTACTCACTTCTTAGTTAGCCGTACTCAGTTCTTAGCTAATGACTAATGACTAATGACTAACAACTAATGACTGATGACTAACAACTAATGACTGATGACTGATGACTGATGACTTTTAATTACATCGGAACAACTTGAATATCAACTTCAGCGATAACTTCTGCGTGAAGTTTGATTTCAGCTTTGTATGTACCAGTTTGGCGAATTTCGGGCAGAGTGATGCCGCGCCGATCGACTTCTTGACTGGTAGAGTTGAAAATCAGTTCTGCTACTTCTTGGTTGGTGACAGTACCAAAAATCGCGTCAGCTTCGCCAACTTGCTTGGAGATGATGAAAGGCCCAGCCGATTCGAGGGCGGTTTTGCGGACTTCAGCTTGCTGCTTGAGCTCTAGCTGGCGCAGTCTTTCTTCTTCACGGCGGCGCTCTGCTTGCTTGAGAATGCCCGGAGTGGCTCTAAATCCCATTCCTTGGGGTACTAGGTAGTTGCGGGCGTAGCCTGGGGCTACTTCTACTACGTCGCCAGCTTTGCCGAGTTTGCTGACATCTTTATTTAAAACTAATTGAACGCGCTTGGCCATGATCGTGGGTTGTGGGGTTTTAACTGCAACTTTTTATAATAGCGAAGTTTGAGGGGCGATCGCAAGGAAGTTCGGCAATGGATTATGTAGCGGATCTAACCGATTTAACGGATGGATGTTGAGATTCGAGGTTCGAGGTTCGAGGGAAGAAACAGGGATAATATTTTTAAGGGGCAAATTCAGTTATGAAATTACGCAAAACGGGGGTGCTGTAATGAGCCAAATCAACTACAGTGCAATGTCTTACAGATCACTCAGGCTTTATTTTCAAGGCGCTGGGCGATCGATCGCGCTACAGTAGCAACTAACTGGGTCGGATTGATCGGCTTGGCTAAGTGTTTGTCAAATCCGGCTTGCAAAACTTGGCGCTCGTTCGCTTCTCCAGCATAGGCCGTTAAGGCGATCGCCAACAATTGCCGATACTCAGGCGCAAGCTGAGTGCGGATGCGCTTGATCAACATATATCCGTCCATCTGGGGCATTCCGATGTCGCTGACGAGCAAATCCGGTGCAGTTTGTTCGATCGACTCTAGCGCCTCAGCAGCAGATGACAGGGAAATCACCTCTGCACCCGCTTCCTCAAGCACGAAAGCGACAAAATCTCGCGAGTCGAGTTCATCATCTACCACCAAAATTCTCACTCCAGCTAGCGACAAGCATGAGAGATCGGAACTAGCAGCCCCATGACGTTCTTCCTCCTCCTGCCTTCTAGAATCATCATTTAATAGCGGTAATCTCACCGTAAACGTCGCTCCTTGACCTTCTCCGGCGCTTTCTGCAAACACCGTCCCGCCGTGAAGTTCGATCAGTTGGCGGACGATCGCCAATCCCAATCCCAAGCCGCCAAATTTGCGAGTTGTAGCACCATCTTCTTGTCGAAAATGGTCAAAAACATAAGGCAAGAAATCGGGAAGAATTCCTTTACCAGTGTCCGTGACTTGAATTTGAGCTTGGTGTGCGATTTGCACTAATCGAACTTCTACTCGACCGCCTTCGGGCGTGAATTTCACCGCATTTGATAACAAATTCCACACAATTTGTTGCAAGCGACTTGTATCGCCGACTACTTGGCCGACATCGGGATTTAAGATTGTTTGGATTTGAATTTTTTTAGCTTCGGCTGCTAATTGCACGGTTTCCACAGCAGACGGAATAATGGTTGCCAGATTCACCGGAGCAACATTCAATCTGAGTTTTCCTTGCAGAATCCGAGACACGTCAAGCAAGTCTTCGATTAATTGAGATTGCAGTCTGGCGTTGCGCTCAATCGTCTCAAAGGCCTTGGCAGTTTGACTCGCGTTCAGCTTGCCGCCGACGAGCAGTTGCGACCAGCCTAAAATCGGATTCAGGGGCGATCGCAACTCGTGAGAAAGCACGGCCAGAAACTCGTCTTTAATCCGGTTAGCTCGCTCAGCTTCCGCGCGGGCAGTTTGTTCTAATTGGAGAACCATATCGCGCTCGGTTTCCACTTGTTTGCGCTCTGTAATGTCGATTACAGAGCCGATATAACCCTCAAATTGTCCGCTTTCGGAAAATCTGGGAGCAGCCGCATCCATCGCCCAAGAATATCCGCCATCCTTACGCCCGATGCGATATTCCACCCTGTAAGGTTCATGGCGTTCGTTGGCGGTCAAAAATGCGTTTTTGACCTGTTCCCGGTCTTCTGGATGCAACGCGTTTATCCAACCCAGTCCCAAACCTGTTTCCTCACTTTGACCTGTGAAGTCATACCAGCTTTCGCTCAAGAAAGTGCAATAGCCTGTGGAGTCTGTTACCCAGACCATAAAAGGAGCATTGTTAGCCATATTGCGGAATCGTTCTTCGCTTTCTTGCAGCGCGGCTTCGGCTTGTTTGCGTTCTGTGATATCCCGACAGACAATCACTCCGCCTTTGATTTCGCTGCTAGTATCAACTACCGGATAACCGCTGATACTGATCCAGCGACCTTCGGAATCTTCGCGGCGGACAAATACCTCTACATCATTGACATATTCACCTTTGATTGCTCTGGCTAGAGGTAGTTCAGCGTCGGGAAAGAGGGTTTTTTTGTCTGCCAAAAATAGCCCGTAGGTGCTCGACCATTCCTCACAAGATTTTTCATTCGATAGCTGACCGAATATTCCTACGGCGGCTCGGTTAAACAACACAAACTCCCCTTGTTGGTTTGCCAAAATTAAACCATCGCCAATGCTGTCAATGATGACTTGCAGTAACTTAGTTTGTTCTTGCATGGCGACTTCTGCTCGTTTGCGATTTGTGATTTCGCTGGAGATGCCAATCAGGCCGATGACTTCTCCCGCCTGATTGCGGTAGGGAGCTTTCATTACCAGAAATGTCCGAATGCCATCGTGAGATTCTTCGAGGACTTCTGTTTGGCCGGATTCCATAATACGCCGATCGTTTTCCGTGACTGTGACTGCAAGTTCTGTTACTGGGTATAAATCCAGATCGCGACCACCAATTACTTCCGAAGCAGATTTGCCCATTATTTCCAGCGTGGCTGGATTGGCATAAATAATCCGTCCTTCTCGATTTTTGACAAAAATTGGCGTGGGTGCTGACTGGTTAATCACGTTCAAAATCGCATTTTTTTGCCGCAGTTCTTCTTCAGTGCGTTTGCGATCGCTAATATCGCTCCAATAAGCCGTAAGTCCTTCGGCCGCTGGATAGGCGCTCACTTCTATATATATCTGGAGCGAGGGTGAGAACTCTTCAAACTTGACAGAAACTTGCTCGTTAACGACTCGATTAAATTCTTGATATACCCTCGAATTGGATTCTTTCTCGGCGGGGAATAGCTCCCAAATTGCTCGACCTAACAACTCGGCTCTTGATCGAGAAAGCAGTTTTTCAGCAGTGGAATTAACGTAGGTATAGCACCATTGTGAATCGATCGCGATAAAGGCATCGGTAATACTTTCTATAATATTGCTGACTTGTTGGTTGGCCGCTTGCAACGCGAGTTCAGCGTTTTTGCGCTCGGTGATGATTTCGCAAAAAATCATGATGCCGCCAATCTCATTGGTGTTGGTTCGCCAAGGGTGAATTTCCCAGCGCACCCAGTCGATTAAGCCATCAGGGCGGGGAAACTGATCTTCTTGGCAGATTTCAACTGCTCCCGCCAGACAGCGCTGGTGGACTTGTCTCCAACGATCGGGCAAATTGGGAAAGATGTCGTAGTGCGATCGGCCCACAATGTTTTGAGTGCCGAGCCCGTAAATTGACAGCCAGCGGTCGCTCACCAGCATATAGCGCATCTGGCGGTCAAACATCGCCACCCCTGCAGGCGAATGTTTGACGAACAGTCGCAGTTGCTCTTCCTGTTGCCGCAGCCGATTCTCGGATTGTTTGCGATCAGTGATTTCTTGGAAAAGTATGGCGACTTGTCGGCTGTGCGGCTCAGGAGTGCGGAACGCCGAAACCTCAAACCAGCGGTTCATGGCTTCCGAGCCATGCTCAAAGCGCAAGGACTCCCCCGTGAGCGCGACTTTGCCGTACATCTCAAACCAATAATTTTCGTGATTTGGAAGGAGCTGTCGCATCGTTTTACCTGTAGCTTGTTCGAGTCCGGTTTGTTTCACAAAGGCAGGATTGACTTCCAAAAAGCGGTAATCGATCGGCTTTTCGTTGGCGTCAAACAGCATTTCGATGATGCAAAAGCCTTCGTCCAAGCAATCAAACAAAGTGCGATAGCGTTCCTCAGAGCGGTGCAAAGCAGCAAGAGCTTGTTTGCGATCGCTAATATCCATAAAGGCTGCCACACAACCACGAACGGTACCCTGCTCGTCAAATAACGGCACCGCATTCACCAACCAATCAAAGGCTACCCCGTCCGATCGCACCATTTGAATTTCCACATCTCGCACTTCGACGCCCGAAGCCACGGCTAGTTGCATGGGCAGTTGTTCTCCCGGAATTTCTTCTCCGTTGCGGAATCGTCTAAACGGAAGGGCTGCGGCTTGCTCTCCGGTTCCAGAAACATTGGTATCGGGTGGCACTATCAACATCGACTGGGCAAATCGGTTAGCGCGAATTACTTTACACTGGGGGTCGTGGGCGATCGTAATACCGACGGGTACAGCATCAAGTATCGATTCGAGTTCATTGACTCGTCGCTCTAATTCCTGGTTGAGCCGTCGAATTTCTTTTTGGGTAGCTTTGCGATCGGTAATTTCCTGCACCGTCACATTCACGCCCAAAACGCGATCGTCCTCGGCCCTGAGCGGATAGAGACTTAACAGCCAATCCTGTTCGAGTCCCGGCTGTGCTGAGTTTGTCCTGCGAAGTTCGAGCTGTTGAAGTGGAACTTTAGTTTCAATAACTTGTCGGTAAAGTGGCTCTAAATCATCTGCCATTTCTGGCAAAATTTCGCGCAATGTTTTGCCAATGTGGGCGGCGGCTGGAACTCCGTTAATTTCTGCTAGCCAATCGTTGATGCGGACAAACCGCAACTCGGTATCGAAGAAGCAAAGTCCGATCGGCGCACTAGCATAAATCGCCTCGATTTCTGCTAGTTGTTGGTGTGCCGTTTGCGCTTGTTGAATAAAAACAGCCCGATCCGCCTTCTGCTGAGTCACATATTGAAAATAAACGGCAAGCCCCGATGGGATCGGATAGGCTCGTACCGCATACCAAGCATTGAGCGGCGGATAAAAAGATTCAAAACTAACTGTAACTTGGAAGGTGGTGGCGTGGCGATATTCCTGCTCAAACAAACTGCCCACTGATTCGGGAAACTCTTCCCAAATGCTGTTGCCCATCAAATCTTCCGAGGGTCGATTCAGCCACCGGGCTGCTTGCGAATTGAGGTAGGTAAATCGCCAGTCTCGATCCAAAGCAAAGAACCCGTCCGAAATACTTTCGAGGGTGTCTGACAGTTGTGGCGCGGGCGCGTTACAGACTGGTTCGGGCTGAGGTTGAGCGATAGGAGTGAAGGTTGTTACTACTGCATAGGGAGTCGATCGATCTCCCTGAAATAAAGGTTGAGAATTGAGCGTCAACCAAATCAATTCTCCCTGTGGCCGATCAAAGCCCATGATGACATTTGAGCATGGTTGCCCGGTTTGCAACGCCACCATCGCCGGATGTGTCTCGCCGGGAAAATCCGAGCCATTTTCAGGCAGAGTCTGCCACCGACTGTTGATTGAAGTGCATAAGAGCATCTGTTGTGCTGTCATCCCCAACAGCTCCTGGGCGTGAGAATTGCACCCCTGAATGCTACCATCTGCCAATTGCAGAACCATCCCTACATCAGTTGGCAAAGGCGCGGCTGGGTAGAACGCTTTGTTAGAATCCGTTGAAACAGAGGGGTCGATTTTTGCTTGGGGTTCAGTATTGCGTGGGTTTTGCATCGGTTTCTAACAACGCTCATTTTACTTTTGGCAAAGCAAATCGCGATCAATAATAGGGAAATAACCAGAGGAACTTTTGATTTGAGCCGGGTGACACTTCAAACCTAAGATGGATGTCGATCGTTCTGCGGTAATATCGATATCTAGACAATTTATTTTATCGTAGAGTCCTACGTCTGAACCAGTTGCGGGATTCAGCACAGGCGACGAGGAATTTTCTGGCTGTTTCAAATGCCAGGTTAGTCCCTCTCATTATTTTTCGTGTTGCTGTATATTACCAATGGCTGTTGCTCGTTTTCGGGTGCGAACAGATGGTACTTGCACACAGATAAATAAGTAGATGAAGCTTGAAAATACGGCGTTGCTGATTTACGGTATGAAAGACTAAATATGCAAATCCTAGAAACCAGTATCTACAAAGCTTATGGATTTTTAACTTATTTTTTTCATACCCTCATTAAGCAACGCCGAAAATACATAACTCCTCTCTCGCAGCAAGTGAAACGAAGCAATCGCTCTTGTTACGCCCGCCTTACATTCTGTTACATTGTAAACTTTATTTGCGCCTACCTACTTAGGAACCCCGTTTGTTTGTGTAAATGTAACCGGAAATTTAGGCAAGATTTTGTTGGTCTCAACGGTAAATGGGCGATCGCATTTACCTCAATACAGGGTCGCCTGCTTCCTCCAGTCCTAATGTTTGTGCCACCTTTGCCGTTCATCTCACAAACTTAATCCTATGCACATATTCACAGCCGCCGATCGCACCTATATTCTTGGGTTAGCAGCACTTCTCAAGTCTGTAGATCTCAATGTTAGCCAATCAGGGGAGGAGCAGGTCAAAATTAGTGTTGTATCTACCAGGATATATTCACCGCAAAAGGAACAGTTACAGAATTGCTGCAAATACCAGATTGAATGGCAAGAATTGCAATCTAATTACGACCAACTTCTTTCGGTATCAGGTTCTAAACTTCCTTACGTTAAATTGGAGCCGCGAAAATATACTAAAGAAACAGAAAGGCTGATTTGGCTCGACAGCGATACGCTCGTTCTGGACAGCTTAAAGCCGCTGTGGAACCTAGATTTTCAAACTCTGCCGATAGCAGCCGCAGCCAACTTCTGGGGAAATCCCAACAATTATCAAGATCTAAACCCTTATTTCAATAGTGGTGTTTTAGTTTACAACATGAAGCTTTGGGAGGAAGAGCAACTGTCGGAAAAATTGCTCCAAAATGCTAGAACCCACGTTTGGGGCGATCGCGATCAAGGTGCATTAAATTCAGTTTTAGTGGGAAGGTGGAAGCAATTAGAGCAAATATGGAACAACCACAAGACTGATGATATGTCAAGTAAAGTGATGCACTTTATGTCAAGACCGAAACCGTGGGAAAGCTCCGCTCCCAATCAATTATGGCTTGATATGTTGTCTCAGACACCGTTTAAGGACGAACTGGAAAAAATTCCAAATAAGTTTAAGGGGCTGTCGAGCTTTCACATGAAATACCAAAGACTTGACAGGTGGTTGAGCGAACCGATACTCAAGTTTAAGAGTTACCTGAAACAACAAAAACGTTAAGATCAAAATTGGTCTTTCATGCCGCGCAATCGAGCGAAGGTTTGCACTGGATCGCGGGTGTTGGTGGCTGATTGGATCTTGGGAAAATCCCAGCGCAAAAATGGGTTTGTGCTTTTTTCGAGGCCGATCGATGATGGTATTGTAGGTTGCGATCGACTGCGCGCTTCCTTGACTTCGGCGAAGCGCTGCTGTAAATCGGGATTGTCGCCATCCACACTCAAGGCAAATTGCAGGTTGTTCAGCGTGTATTCGTGGGCGCACCAGACTCTCGTACTATCGGGCAAGTTTCGCAGTTGCCCCAGAGAGGCTAACATTTGGGCGGGAGTGCCTTCTTTCAGCCTGCCGCAGCCTCCAGCAAATAAGGTGTCGCCGCAGAACAATTCGCCGATTTCGCTGGGGTTGCTGGGGGGGAAATAGTAGGCGATGTGAGCTTTTGTGTGGCCGGGTAGGAAGAAGACTTCGGCGGTTCTGTTGGCGAAAGAAACTCGATCGCCCGCTTGTAAAAATACTTGCTGTCCGGGAATTCTGCCTCGGTCTTCTGCACCACCGTAAACTTTAATTTGGGGAAAGCGATCGATCAGTTCCTGATTGCCGCCTATGTGGTCGTTGTGGTGGTGGGTATTGAAAATTGCGGTTAATTCGGCTCCGAGTGCTTGCAGTTGCTCTAATACTGGCTGCGATCGTGCTGGATCGACCACGGCTGCTGTGTGGCGATCGGGGTCGTGTAGCAAGAAAATGTAATTGTCGGACAGTACCGGAAGCCGATAAACGTGCATAGAAAAGTGCCTCTCTCGGAAAAATATTATATAATTAATTTAGTCTGAACGCTATCCGAAGGCTGATTGCAGATTTATTAAGTCTGCATATCTATCTTGGGAAGTAAAACTCTGATACGTTTCTAATACGTTTCTAATACGTTTCTAATACGTTATTTCTGCTGTTGAGCAAATTGATTTGCGGTCGGGTACGCATAATTTTTGAGTCAAGAACTGCAATCGGCTTTAACTATTTTGGCATAAAAGCGATCGAATAAATGCGAACATCTCACAACAAATCGAACTTAACAATTTCTCAAAAAGTCGATCGGATTGTAGCGTCTGGCAAGATCACTCGCAGGGAACATTTAGTTTTGACTTCGGCTATCCTGTCAGATGATAAAATTTCAGAAGAGGATCGACATCAGATTAATCGAATATTTGATTATATCCTAATTGGTCGCCTCAAGTTTATCGATTGAACACAAAGACTGGCACATTCAGCATCTATCTGGAGTGTAAAAAGCGTTTTTTAGGAGTGCGATCGTCCCGCCGGGCACAGCAAAGCCTATATATTTCGCTTGAATTCTCCGGCTCACGCGGAGTGTGAAGGCGTCAGTTGTGGAAGTCTCAAATTAACAAGGCTCTTGGCAATCCCAGCTACAAAAACAGGCAGAAGAAAATGAGTGCAGAAAAACCAACTATTTTGGTGACGGGCGGAGCTGGATATATTGGCTCTCACGCGGTATTAGCGCTGAAAAACGCCGGTTACGGTGTGGTGATTTTGGATAATTTAGTTTACGGTCACAGAGATTTAGTAGATCAGGCTTTGCAGGTGGAGTTAGTAGTTGGCGATACGAACGATCGCACTCTTCTCGATAACCTGTTTGCTACGCACAAAATTGATGCGGTAATGCACTTTTCTGCATACGCTTACGTGGGCGAATCTGTTACCGACCCAGCTAAATATTATCGCAACAATGTCATCGGCACTATTACGCTTTTGGAAGCAATGATCGCTGCTGACGTGAAGAAATTTGTGTTTTCTTCTACTTGCGCGACTTACGGCGTACCGCAGAAAATTCCGCTCACAGAAGACCACCCACAAAACCCGATCAATCCCTACGGTGCTACTAAGTTAATGGTAGAACGGATTTTGTCGGATTTTGACGCTGCGTATGATTTCAAGTCTGTTTGTTTCCGCTATTTTAACGCGGCTGGGGCTGACCCTAACGGGTTGTTAGGAGAGGATCACAATCCAGAAACTCACCTAATCCCGCTGGTATTGTTCGCTGCTTTGGGTAAACGAGATTCGATCACGATTTTTGGCACGGATTACGATACTCCTGACGGTACTTGCATCCGGGATTACATTCACGTTAACGATTTGGCATCGGCTCACATTTTAGGATTAGAATATTTGCTAAATGGTGGCAAATCTGATTTCTTTAATTTGGGCAATGGCGGCGGGTTTTCGGTGAAAGAGGTGATAGAAGCGGCTCGCCAAGTGACGGGAAAAGAGATTAAGGCTGTTGAGTGCGATCGGCGTCCGGGCGACCCTCCTGCTTTAGTTGGTAGCAGCAAAAAGGCGATCGAAACCTTGGGTTGGTCTCCTGAATATCCAGACATTAAGAACATTATCTCCCATGCTTGGCAGTGGCACCAAAAACGCCACAGTTAGCATAAACTCAAATAAAGCAAGTGCAAAAATTGAATCAAAAATAATGTTAAACAGTCACAAAGATTTTTGTTTTTGCACCTTAGCTTTTGGGAAAAAGTATCGCGAATTAGCCAAACAGCTAGCAGCAGACTTAGAAACTTATTCTCTAGGGACGATGCTAGTTGTTTGTACTGACTACCCAAAGGACTTTCAAAATTTGACGAATGTTTTCGCCTTTAAAAAAAGTCGCGAAGGTGTAGATTATTGTTATAACGATAAACGATTTGCACTAAAAAAAGCCTTAGAATTATGCCGAGTGACAATCTTTGTGGATGCAGATACAAGAATCATAGGAAAAGTGCCGGAGATAGAATGGATGTCAGGAATTACTTGTAAAGGGTTTGTTCCCATTCTAGAACATCCACCAAATCAATCATTGCCGGGGAGAAAAGAGGCAATTCATAAATTAGCAAAAAAGCTAAAAATTTCAGTGAATAATGTAAGCTTTATTCAAGAAAATTTGTTCGTAGTTGCGAGAGACAATGGGAAAGAAATTCAGTTTATTCAAGAATGGGGAAAGATTGGAAGATTTTTTGAAGTGCAAAAAGTCAAAACAAAAGACGGTAATCCCATTGGGTTAGCAACTGCTAAAGTTGGGTGGAATATTCGTAATGACGGGTGGCAGGAACTCGCTCAAATTATGGAGCATTCTTTTGCTCATTGGGACTGGCCAAAAAATCAAGTAAGAACCTTTTGGGATAAAGTTGGGGATAAATTGCAGTTTGAGCATTGGCAATATCTCTATCGGTTATTAAAAACACAGTTAATTGCTTTATTAAATTTCAATTTTTACTATCGCTAGAGAAAAGATATGGATAGAGGATTTATCACCATTTTAATTGGATTGTATTCATTTCAAGACTGCATACATTTTCTAGCTTCAGTAAGGAAGTTTCACCGCGAACCAATTATTATTTTAATAGATAGAGTACCGCGATTTTTATATCCCTTACTTTTGGTGTTTGGAAATGTGAGATTGCAGGCCGCACCGAAACACGAAAATCCTGTTTTAGCGTCGCGGCTAGCTAAGCTGGCTTTGTACCAGGAATCTCTGTTTGAGAAAACTATTTATATGGATTGCGATATTTGTTTGCTGTCGCCAATAGATGAGGTTTTTGATTTCCTTGACGGGGTGGATTTGTTGGTGACGGAAGATGTGCAGCCTGCGATTGCTAAAGCGGCAAATTTATTAAGAGTCAAGCAGGATATTCTGTCAACTTTGCAGTCGGTCGGGTTGCCGCTACATGAAAATAGCATTCAATACAATGGCGGATTTATCGCTTTTACGAAAAGCAGTAAAACTCAGGAATTGTTCACAAACTTTAAGAAATATTTCGAGATGGTAGTGGCGCATCAAAATGTGCTACTGTTAAAAGACCAGGGCGCATTTGCGGCTGCTGTTGAATCAGTGAAACCGAAAATGACAACTTTGTCCCCGGTTTACAACTACTTGGATAAGTGGAAAGATGTTTATACGATCGACAAACCCATCAAAGTAATGCACTGCACTTATCCTTACCGCCCTCAGTACGCCAAGAATGTGACGCGATCGCTCTTTACTAGAATAGTCGATCGCACGGCTAAAATATTTTTACCAAATCAACTTAACAATCCCTGGCGTTTAAAATAATTAAAGTGTGTTGGCAAACTGGATCAAAAGCCACAAAATTCAGCCCCAAATTAAAAAAATTAGCCTCAACATATCCGAAAATTTACCTAGAATAATTATTGCTGGCTGGAATAACAGTCTTGGGTTCATTATTGTGTTTTTTTTACCAAAAGACGCGTTGCTGCCCTTTGCCCTGGTTAAAAACCTGGTTGCTGTGGTCGGGAGTGCGTGGGTCCCCGTCGCCTTGACAAAAGCTCGGTTAAGCAGGAAAATTAAACAAATGTTTTAAACAAAATACTCAGTGAAAGTTTCATTAGTAGTGAGCGATTTGTCAGGAGGAGGTGCAATTCGTGCTTTTTTATTAGCTCAAGTCTTGATAGAGCTTAAATGTGATGTAGAAGTTGTTGGATTTCAGTTTGGCAAGGAATTGTATGCTACTCCTCCCAGAGATATCCCGGTATGTGCGATACCGGGTAAAAATTATCCGGGGTTTTTAATGGATGCTCAAAAACTTTGGAAAAAAATAGATGGGGATATTATTTATGCAGTCAAACCTAAACCTACAAGCTTTGGGTTATCACTGCTAAAAAAACTGGCGACTCGCCACTTTATAATTTTAGATATAGACGACTGGGAACTGAGCTGGTACGGCGGAGATGAATGGAAATACCGCCCCTCTTTCAAACAACTTTATAGAGATATTTTTAAACACAACGGTCAATTAAGAGAACCAGATAATCCCCTCTATCTCAAGTGGATGGAAAGTCTCATTCACAATGCTGATGCAGTCACTGTTGATACTGAGTTTTTAAAACAGCGTTTTGGTGGTGTATATTTGCCTAATGGTAAGGATACTGCAATGTTCGACCCTGCTAAATACAATCCTGAATTGAGCAGACAGTGTTACGGCTTGTCCGGGTATAGAGTTTTGATGTTTCCGGGGGCACCGCGACCTCATAAAGGCGTGGAGGATGTTTTGATGGCCCTCGAACATTTAAATGAGCCCGATTTAAGATTAGCGATCGTCGGCGGGAGTCCTTATGATGATTATGATGATAAACTTGTGAAACAATGGGGGCGTTGGATTATTAAACTGCCAAGGTTTCCAGTGGAGAAGATGCCGTCGGTTGTAGCGGCGGCTCATGTTGTCGTTGTTCCTCAGCGAGAAACTCTCACAGCCGTGGCTCAGTTTCCGCTCAAGCTGACAGATGGCATGGCAATGGCTAAGCCTGTTTTGTCTACGCGAGTGGGGGATATTCCAGAAATTTTAGGGGGAACGGGTTATTTAGTCGATCCGAGTTCTCCCGCTCAAATTTCACAAAAAATTCAATGGATATTTCAAAATTTTACAGTGGCTAATTTACAAGGAATGAAAGCTCGTGAAAGATGTGTAAAAGAATATAGCATTCAAGCAATGAAACCGCTACTTTCCGATATAATTGCAGGTATGTAAATGTTATTTTAAAACTACTCAAGGGAGGAAGAAAAACTGGCTGTTATTCAAGAATATTTTGAGATGCCGTACTGTTTAGCTGGGAATGCTTCATGTCTGCCAATAAGCTACTCCTAAAATTTGCCAGACGATATCCCGGCAGGATTCTATTAACTGTGATGCTGGGTTTTTCTGGCGCTTTATTCAACGGTATCAGCACTACTCTGATTGTACCAGTGCTTTTAAGTTTTTTAGAGGAAGCGATCGAGCTGCGTGGTGCTCCACCTCTAATTAAAACTTTGATGTATCCCTTTGAGGGAATGCCGGGAAATCAGCGTTTAATGTTGATGACCGGGGCGGTTGTGCTGGCAATTTTTTTTAAAAATGTTGCGAGTTATATCAATACTTTAGTAGCTACTTCTCTGACGCGATCTCTGACTTTTGATTTGCGAGAAGCCGGCTTGCAGTTGTTGTTAGAAGTAGATTTAGATTTTTACTCTAAAACTAAAGTCGGGGATTTAATTAATAGATTGGGCGGAGAGATTGGTCGGACTGCTAGTGCAGTTGGCACGGCCATTGGAATGTTTACTACCTCAATCACGGTTTTGGTGTTTGTGGGTCTGCTACTTTCTATCTCGTGGAAACTGACGGTGACAGCTACAGTTTTGCTGGCGTTAGTTGCTTGGGCAAATCAATATATTATTAACCGTTCCAAGCATTTTGGCCACCTACTTTCTGAAATGTCGAAAGATTATTCGGTTAGGGTGCTGGAAACCATTACTGGGATTCGGCTGGTCAAGTCAACGGGGAACGAGGAAAGGGAGTATCAGCGGATCAAGCATTTAATTCAAAGGCGAGAACAAGCGGATTTTCAGGCTCAGGTAAATTATGCGGCGATCGCCCCAATTAACGAAGTTGTTAATTTGATAGTTATAATTTTGATTGTATTTATAGGTCGCACAATATTTGCGAATGAGATAGAGTCTATTGCTACAATTTTATTAACCTACTTATTGGTACTTTTTAGGTTGATTCCTTTAATTTCTCAGTTAAATAGCGGCCGCAGTCAATTTGCTAATACGTCGGCTAGTGTAGAGGTAGTTAATAATTTTTTGAGGACTGACGACAAGCCATTTATGGTGAACGGTGAAGTGCCGTACACTCATTTGCGATCGGGAATTCATTTTAATAAAATATCTTTTAGTTATCCTAACCACAAAAATTTAGTTTTGCAAGGAATTGATTTATTTCTACCTCACGGCACTACTTTGGCTTTGGTAGGAACTTCGGGTTCTGGTAAGTCAACTTTGGCAGATTTACTGCCGAGATTTTACGATCCTACTGAAGGTCATATCTCGATCGATGGCACGAATTTGCGCGACTTTGATCTGAAAAGTCTCAGACAAGCGATGGGTATTGTTAGCCAAGATACGTTTTTGTTTAATGCTTCAGTGCGCGAAAATATTGCTTACGCTAGGCCCGAAGCGACTGATGAAGAAATTGTGGAAGCGGCGAAGGGAGCGAATGCTTACGAGTTTATCCAACTATTGCCGGAGGGGTTAAATACTCAAATTGGCGATCGGGGCGTGATCTTATCGGGAGGGCAGCGTCAGAGAATTTCAATTGCTAGAGCCCTGCTGCAAAACCCGGAAATCTTAATTTTAGATGAGGCAACGAGTTCGCTGGATACGGTTTCGGAAAGGTACGTGCAAGCGGCGATTGAGAAATTGAGCTACGATCGCACAACGTTGGTAATAGCCCACCGCCTCTCCACAGTCCAAAAAGCCCACAAAATCGCCGTGATCGATCGCGGACAAGTAGTAGAAATTGGTTCCCACGAAGAATTGCTAGCAAAAGGAGGTTACTACACTCGCTTGTATTCAGTGCAATTTGCTGAAGAAACCGCTCGCGATGAAGCTCTAATTAGAGGTTCTTACGAAATTCGCACTCGCCTGACTCCCATGATAGCTTATCTCAAAATGCTAGTAGATGAAATGGTAGACTCTCCTGAAGAAAGAGACGAGTTAATCAGAGAATCATTTCACTCGGCTGCTAATATTTTCACGACTTTAGAATTTATAGAAAATACTATTAAGCGTCAGGCTGTTAAAAAGTAGGCAGTTGGCAGTTGGCAGTTGTCAGTTGGCAGTTGTCAGTTGGCAGTTGTCAGTTGGCAGTAGTCATTAGTCATTAGTCATTAGTCATTAGTCAACAGTCAACAGTCAACAGTCAACAGTCAACAATTACTAATTACTAACTACCAATTACCATGTCCAAATATTATGTATTTTTTACCAGAAATATCTTGCCGCAACCCAATGTAGCAAGCTTAGTTCAAGTTGCACACTCTGCCAATGCCGCAGCAAACCTCGGTTATCCAGCAGTTTTGGTATACCTCCGTAAAGGCTGGAGTGCTTTGAATCCGGTTGATTGGCTTTTTCCTTTTCAACCCAGGAAACCCGATGACAAACTTGCCAAAATTTACAATATTCAAGATAAATTAAAAGTAGCAGATTTACCGATGCCGTGGCCGATCGACCTTTGGGACAGCAAGTGGACGAGTTCCAGTACAATAGTATCAAAATACTACTTACCGATTCACCTGCTTAAATCAACTAAAATTGTCCATAGCCGGGACTGGAACTTTGTCAAAGCAGCAGTTAAAAACGGAATTCCCGCTATCTACGAACAGCATCACCATGAAAACAAGCAATTTGAATCAGAAATTGTCCGCAATCCTCTGTTTCAGATTTCCGTAACTGTTGCCGATACTGTCCGAGACAGCATGATTAAGAATGGAATGCCGCCGGAAAAAGTAATTACGCTGCACAACGGTTTTAACCATTTGTTTCTCGCGAGACAAACAGAAGCTGCCCACAATTGGCGACAGCAATTATTAGAAGATGACAGACAGCATTTAGCGGTTTATGCAGGGGGACTTTACCCGTTTAAAGGTGTCGATATGCTAGTGGATGTGGCCCTGGAGTTGCCGCTGGTTCAATTTGCGATCGCGGGTGGTGATTCATCCCAAGTAACAGCCTACCAGCAATTAGCCAAATCCAAGCAAGTTAACAACATTAACTTTCTCGGCTACCTCCCTCAAAATCAACTTGCTAGCTTGCTGCAAGCAGCCGATGTTTTGACTCACCCGCACTGTTTGACAGAAGCCGCGACATTCACATCTCCTTTAAAATTCTTTGATTACATGGCATCAGGAACTCCGATTGTAGCGACGGAGATTGCCTCTTTAATGGAATTTAAATCGGGAAATATAGCAGCAACTTGGTGCGAACCGGATAACCCGCACCAGTTCGCGCAAAGCATTCGAGATTGTTTAACCAAATATCCGAGGAAAAGCGAAGGTTATGCAGAAACAATGGATTTTGTCAAGCATTTTTCGTGGGAAAATAGGATAGAGAGAATTTTAAGTTATGTGGATGAGCAAGTGCGATCGCAAATCATTCATTAATCCTCATCCGATAATTTTAAAATCCTCCGGGGCGGGTTTTACCAACAATCATCGCCTAAAATTAATAATCTCATAAACCAGCCCACACGCAAAAATCAGATTTATTATTAGATATGAACCAAAAAATTATCGGCACAATCACCACCTATCCAGGGATGAATCAAAGCGACTGGCTGTGGCAACAAACCCCCCAGAACTTCGGAGACTGGGGAAACATTCAAATGCTAGCCAACCACCCAGAACCAGACTTTTTACTCATGTATCAATTCGACTTTCCCCAACCGCCAAAAAAACTATCGTGGGTCGATAAAATCCGCCACTACAGACATCAAAACCAAGAAAACGACATTCAAAAAAAATTGCGCGGTGTCCCCAAAGAACGCATAATTTACCTGATCCGCGAGCCACCATTACCCGAAGTAATTGAAATTACCAAAGCCAATTACGAACAAGCCAAACTTTACTGCGGTTACATTTCCGGCCCCGACGACTTCGCACCAAAACCCGATTATATGCCCGCGATTTGGTATCACTCTAACTCGTTTCGAGAACTCGATGAAATGGCTGCTCCGCCGAAAACTAAATCCTGTTCTTGGATTACTTCAGGTGTTAGCCGCAGCGCCAATCACCGACACCGATTAGATTTTATCAAATTGCTGCGATCGCAAGAATTGGATTTTGACCTTTACGGGCGAAACTTGCCAAGTTGGGCGCGCGGGAACGGGACTGTGAACAATAAATGGCACGCCGTCGCACCATACTATTACAACTTAGCTATTGAAAATTATGCAGAAAACGATTGGTATGTCAGCGAGAAGCTTTGGGATGCCTTATTAGGTTGGTGTTTGCCAATTTATTACGGCGGTGCGGCGGCGGATAAGTTGTTGCCGGCGGGGAGTTTTCTGCGGCTGCCGAGTCTGGATGAGAAGGGAGTAGAATTTATTAAACAGGTTGTGGCTAATGCGGATTATTGGCATGAAGCGAGGGAGAAAATTGCCGAAGCCAGACAAATCATTCTCCATGAATTAAACTTGCTCAATTGGCTGTCTCACTTTGTATCTTAGGAAATAGCGCAATGACAGAAAACCAAAATCAACCCAGAGAATACGATGCCGTACTCGGTGCCCAATCTCCAGTGCCATTTGGTGCGACTGTCTTAGGCGGGATTCCTGGTGTTAAGAGTCGGTTAGCTTCACCGATTCTCGAAGTCAGAATCACCGCACTGTATGAAGCGTTGAAATATGGAGAAGCTGGTTTAGACTTGATAATTCCGGCATTGCAGGATGAATCAATAAAGGTGAAGTTGGCTGCATATTCGTTGCTGAAGGAGAGAGAGGAACCAAATATAAAAGAGAAGTTCCAAAAATATTCGCCTATTTTTGACTTTGATGTGATCGCAGTTGATGCTGCAGGAAAAGAAAACAGTCGCCGCCGTGATTATGCTCACTTCTTGCGCGAAGACTTAGGGAATCCAGTTGTGCTGGAAATGGTTTATATTTCCGGCGGTACATTTATTATGGGTTCGCCAGCAACCGAAAAAGGTAAAATATATGATGAAAATCCGCAGCATCAAGTAACAGTACCCGCTTTTTATGCAGGCAAATACCCCATCACCCAAGCACAGTGGCAAGCCGTGATGGGAAATAACCCATCGTGGTTTCAAGGTGAAAAACTTCCTGTAGAAAAAGTATCGTGGGATATGGCAGTCGAATTCTGTGGCAAACTCTCGCAAAAAACCGGGAAAAAATATCGCCTCATGAGTGAAGCTGAATGGGAATACGCCTGTCGTGGCGGTACAACCAGCCCATTTCATTTTGGGGAAACTATTACCCCGGAGTTAGTCAACTATAACGGACACTACCCCTTGGCAAACGCCCCCAAAGGACTTTGCCGCGGAAAAACAACCGATGTCGGGAGTTTTCCTCCCAATGCCTTTGGACTGTACGATATGCACGGCAATGTTTGGGAGTGGTGCAGCGATAAGTGGCACGATAGGTATGAGGGCGCACCAACTAACGGAAGTTCTTGGGAAGAAACTGGTAGAGATAATTTCCGAGTGCAGCGTGGCGGTTCCTGGGCCAGCCATGCAGTCAGTTGTCGCAGTGCCTATCGTGTCAGGGGCTCGGTGGGCAACCGCGAATCGTATATCGGTTTTCGCGTGGCTCTGGTTTTCGGTTCTGTGCTTTAGTCTTCCTAGATCGCACTTTTCTACCATTTTACCCTTGAGATCATTCGGCGGTTGAAACCGCAACTAAAGAAACAAAGTCCGCCTTCGCGAGACTATAGATATGAATGGAATTTGCACGCTAGCCAACGATACAGTTTACGACCAACTAATTGCCTTGCTCAACAGTATTGAAGTGATCTTAGGCTCAAATACTCCTGTCTGTATTTATCCTTTCGATGACCAAATAGAGCAAATCAAAGCTGAAATTGTTAACCGTCCCAACGTCTTTATTTATGAAGATAGCGCATCTATTCAGCGATGGGACAAATTCATGCAAGCAGCCGCGCCAGAGCGTTTGAACCGCAAAAAATTCCGGCTTTACGGTGCACATCGGCGCTTTTGCGCTTTCGACGGCCCGTTTGAAAAGTTTATCTATATGGATGCGGATACTTTGGTGATGAATTCCCTTGATGCGGTTTTTCAGAAGTTGGAGGAATCGGATTTTGTGGTTTATGATTTTCAATTTCTATCCCCAACTAAAGTATACAATATTCAGTCGCCAAAACTCCTCGAAATTTTTGAGCAATCTCGGATCGACTCGGAAATATTTTGTTCTGGATTTTACGCCAGCAAGCAAGGATTGTTTGAGCAAGATACTAGGGAATGGCTGTTAGCTCAACTGCAATCGGGCGAGGCGGAAATTCTCTATGAAGGTGCGGGAGAACAGCCGTTGCTCAATTATATGGTGATGAAAACGGGGATGAATAGCTATAATTTTGCTTATAGCCTCCCGGATAGCCTAAAAACTGGGTGCAGTGTCACTTCTAAACATTTTGAAGAGCAAGATCGGATTTTGTACGACAAGGGAAACCGACTTACTTACATTCATTATATTGGTGTGCCGCCGGATTTAATTCGGAGAGTTTGTGCGGGCGAAAATATTGAGTTTCCCTATCGCGATTTGTTCCTGCATTACCGCTATCTCCGCGAACCCTCCAAGCGTCCGATTTTTGCCCAAGCGCCAAAGTCTTATACTGAGGTTTCTGCGCCGAATTTGTTAACCAGGGTATTGAGAAGGTTGAGGATAAATGTATGAGTCGCGGTATTTATATTGTTGCGAATGATAAGGTGATCGAAAGTGCGATCGCCCTTTTAAACAGCATACGTCTGTACAATTGTCAAGTACCTGTTTTTCTGATTCCCTTCGACGACAATTATCAGCAAGTCGCAGCCGCACTCAGCAGTCTCCACGGGGTGCGATTGTTCCCAAATCTGGAGTTTGTGGAACAGTTTACCAGAGAAATTGGCCAAACGTTCGATCGCAACTTTTTAGCCCTCCCCAACAAAATGCGAAAACTCGCCGCCTGGTTTGGCCCGCTTGACGAATTTCTCTACATCGATACCGATATCATCGTCTTTGAAGACATCGCAGACAACTTAAACAAACTATCAGAAGTAGACTTTTTTTGCTGCGACTACCACCACCTCAGCGAAAAACTGCGAAATGTATTTTCACCCGCTGTAAAAGAACAAAATATCTTTACAGACTCACAGCTTCAAGATGTATTCAACAGCGGTTTTTGGGCTTCCAGAAAAGGAACTATTACAGAATCGCAAATGTATGAAAATTTGCGAGAATGTTCGCAGCATCGAGAATATTTTGACTTTACTCAAAATGTCACAGACCAACCTATACTAAATTATATCATTCTTAAGCTGATTCCCAAGCGCTGCAATCTTGTTAAAGATTCAGCAACCGAGCCTGGAAGCTGGGCTGGTTCCAAGCATTTTCAGGAAATAGATTATGTTCTTTATGACAAAGGTAAAAGGTTAAAATATCTTCACTGGGCTGGAATCCAAATTAAATCGGGTAGTCCTTATTGGAAACTTTGGAAACATTATCGTTATCTCAATGAGGAAGAGGAAAAACAAAATTTGGTTCAAAAAATATTTCGATATTGGCATGGATAAATAATATTGTTTGTAGTCACACGGCGATTGAAATCGCTAGCAATGCGAACACACAAATGAAGTCCACGCGCAATAATAAATTAACTGGTTTACAGACAGCACCTAGTAACGAGTAGGATTATTCAATCTAAAATCTAAAATCTAAAATCTGATGACTGATGGCATTTATATTCTGGCAAATGATGTTGTTTGTGACCAGTTAGTGGCTTTATTGAACAGTCTTGAAGTCAATGGGGCAAAAAATATTCCTGTTTGTATCATTCCCTATGATAATCGAATGAAAAAAGTGCAAGTAGAAATTGCTACTCGTCCTCATGTCACCCTGTTTGAAAATAGCGAGTCAATAATTTTCTGGGAAGACTTTGCGACTCAAGTTTGGAAAACTCATGCAAAAGCTCAAAAAGTTTGGCAATCTAAAGGTTTGAAACCTGTTCAATGTTTGGAAATGCACCGAAAATTATGTTGTTTCGACGGCCCTTTTGATAAATTTATCTATTTTGACGCAGACACTCTGTTAATGGGCTCTCTCGATTATATTTATCAAAAGCTTGATGATTTTGATTGGGTAGCAAACGATTTTCAATACAAATCCGACCTCAATTATATATTTGATTTGTCCTCCCCAAAATTACCTCAAATTTTAAATATTGACGAACTGCAATCTCATACTTTTTGTGCGGGTTGGTTTGCGTCAAAAGCCGGGGTTCTCAATCGAAATAATTGCTCTCAATTTCTAGATAAATTAACATCAGGAGAATCGGAAATTATGTCTTTGCGGGGCGCTGACCAATCTTTACTTAACTATTTAGTCGCCCGCAGCAAAATATCTTTTTACAACTTTGCTTATCATCAACCTGCACTGGTAACGGGAAATCATTGGTCTTCTCAATTTGATGTGATAGATTATGTTCTATACGATAAAGGGCGACGGTTGACTTATTTACACTACATGAGTATTGCGGCTACAAAGTTTACTCGATTGTGTGCTGGCGAAGATGTTGAGATTCCCTACCGAGAGGTGTTTCTACATTACCGATATTTGAATTCGCCGGAAACACTGCCAAAACTCGCACATCCAAATTTGTTGGTTCGCTTGCAGAGAAATCTCAAAAGTTGGGTAATTCAAAAAGTTAATAATATTCAATTTAAGTGGCGGAATTTGTGGGATAAATAGTATCTAACTGTACAAAGACTGAATCCACTCCCATTCGCGCCTTAAACCTTCTTCTAAAGCAACCTGCGGCTGATAACCTAAGATTTTCTGGGCTTTAGACACATCCGCGCTAGTGTGTCGCGCGTCTCCCCTCGCAGCTTCAGTAAAATCTATCCGAATAGGTCGATCGACAATTCTCTCTATTGTATCAATAACTTCTTTTAAAACTACCCGACTTCCCCCACCAATATTAAAAACTTCTCCCGCAGCTTCTGGAACCTCAGCCGCCGCTAAATTCGCAGCAACGCAATCGCTGATAAACGTAAAATCCCGCGTTTGCAATCCGTCTCCGAAAATAGAAATCGCCTCGTCAAACAAAATCGACTTAAAAAACTTGTGAAAAGCCATATCGGGGCGCTGTCTCGGCCCGTAAACAGTAAAATAGCGCAGCGAAGTAGTCGGAAGGCCAAAATTTTTGTAATAAAGCCCGCACAAACGTTCACCGGCTAATTTCGTAATTCCGTAGGGAGAAACCGGCTGCGGACAAGCATTTTCACTCGTCGGGAAAGCTTCAGCATTTCCGTAAATTGAAGAAGAAGAAGCATAGACAAACTTTTGCAATCTGGGCGCATCTTTTGCCGCTTCTAACAATACTTGAGTGCTGTTAATATTGCGTTCGGTATAGCTGCGAAAACCGTCGCCCCAGCTAGCACGAACTCCTGCTTGCGCCGCCTGATGAAATATTACCTTAGCATCGGATAAAAGACCTCGCCAATTTAGAGACAAAATATCGCCTTCCACCAATTCAAAACCCGGATACTTTTCAAATCGTGCAATATTCTTGCGCTTGAGACCCGGATCGTAATAATCGTTGAACTCATCAACACCGATCACCGTCTCCCCTCGATTTAAAAGAGTTTCTACTAAGTTAGAACCAATAAATCCCGCCGCACCCGTAACAATTAAAATACTCATTCGATTTTAGATTTTAGATTTTAGATTTAAAACTTTTTACACAAGTTATTTCCTAAGTTGTCATCATCATCTTTTTTCTCTTCCTCTGCGTTCTCTGCGTTCTCTGCGGTTCAAAAAGTATCAAATAGGATGATCTTAGAGAACTATCAACCCCTTCGCTTTTCACAACAAAAGAGGTTGATAGTTAACTTTCATTGTTCAAAAGAATCCAGATCTAGCGCTTGGGAACCTCCGCGTTCTAACTCGATCAAAAGCTTACCTAGCTGAGTCCAAACTAGCCAGCCCGTGAGTACCGTCAGCGGCAAAGCTAGGGCATAAGAAAGTAGTTTTGGGAAGCCAAAAATCTCCATCCCAGAAGCTAAAAATACGCAAATACCGCCCGCCATTCCCAGAAAAGGTATGACCAATTGCAGCCTTGGCAGGTTAGCCAAAGTGCGAGTAGAACGATTTTTAGACCACTGTTGTACGGATTGTTTGAGAGTTGCTTCAAATGCTACGCCGGAGGCCATACCTGCTAGTAATCCAGCCGACATTAAAAAATAGGGAGGTTCTGGAAAATAATACACGAATAATTCCTTAATTTTGGTAATTGGAATTTGGGAATGGGGAATGGGGAATTGGCAATGGGGAATTGGGAATTGGGAATTGGGAATTGGGAATTGGGAATGGGCAAGAGTAGAATTATTTTTCTTCCTTCTGCCTTCTTCCTTCTTCCCTCTTCCTTCTTCCTGACATCCGTTACATCCGTTACAGAATCCGTTGCCGAACTTCCTTCTTCCTTCTAATTAAAATCGAGTTAGCGCGGCTGCTCCTGCTGTGGAAAAGTCCGTCAAAGCGCCTAGAGCAACGTTGAACAGGCGACCGGGCTGCAAATCTTCCTTGACTAAGTTCCACAGGCTGCGAACTTCTTCGGTGTGGATTCGATCGTCCTCAATCAAAGCTAACATTAGCTGGCGTCTCAAAAACGACCCTTCCTCTGACAGCAAAAATTGCAAGCCTAGTTGTGCTGTGGGGAGCAAGTCGAAACTGCGATCCGATCGGGCGATCGCGATCATGTCCTCTAACCTGTTCCACTGGAATTTGCCATCCTTGAATAATACCTCAATCAGACGCCGCCGCAGTGCCGGAGATTCTCCGTTCAACAAACGCCGCGCTACATAAGGATAGGCCACCTCGACTATCTTGAAATTCGGATTCAGCGTCAGGGCTAAGCCTTCTTCTGTCACCAGAGAGCGAATAATTAAGGCAAATTTCGCCGGCACCCGGAAAGGATAATCGTACATCAACTCCGAAAACTGGTCTGTAATCGTCTTGAAGTTAAAATCTGACACCTTTTCGCCGACGATATCACCCAGTACAGATTCCAACGCCGGGACGATCGGCATAATATCTGTATCTGGAGTCAAAAAGCCCAGTTTGACAAAATCCTTAGCTAATTGTAAGTAATCTTTGTTGATCAAATGAACGACAGAATCAACCAAAGTTTCTTTAGTTGTTTCTTCCATCTGATCCATCATCCCAAAATCAATGTAAGCCATGCGGCCGTCCGCTAAGGCAAACAGATTTCCCGGATGGGGGTCAGCATGAAAAAATCCGTGTTCCAGCAACTGCCGCAAACCGCTGCGGACTCCGACTTCAATTAAACTATCGGTATCCAAACCTGCGGCTTTAACACTTTCCATATCTGTCAGCTTGATGCCGTCAATCCATTCGAGAGTCAGAACGCAATTTGAAGTATAGCGCCAGTAAATGCTCGGAACTTTTACTGTCGGGTCGTCGGCAAAATTTGTAGCAAATTTCTCCGCGTTCCGTCCTTCATTGATATAGTCAATTTCCTCGAACAATTTGATACCGAATTCATCGACGATCAAACAGAGGTCGTGACCGAGATTCAGCGGCAACAAGGGGCCCAACCATCCAGCGGCCCAGCGCATTAAATAAAGATCCAGGCTCAAGACTGGCAGCAAATTCGGTCGCTGAACCTTGACTGCTACTGCTTCCCCGGTGAGGAGGCGAGCTCGGTAGACTTGACCAAGACTTGCCGCGGCGACAGGTTCGGGGGAGATTTCGCTGTAGGTTTCGCTAATTTTGCGATCGAGTTCCGCTTCAATAATCTCGAAAGCGCGCACCGAGTCAAACGGCGGCAATTGATCCTGAAGTTTGATCAATTCTTCGAGAAAGTCTTTGCGGATCAAATCCGGTCTGGTAGAAAGGGCTTGGCCGACTTTAATGAAAGTGGGGCCCAAGCGAGTGAGTATTTGTCGCAGGTGGGTGGCTCGTTCCGGCTGGTGTGCTGCGACTTCGTGCTGCCAACTGTCCCACAGCATCCCCAGAACAAAGCCCGCAAAAGACCAAATAACGGTAATTGCGCGCCAAATTGCTTTCCAAGGACGTTTGCGGTAATACTGAGCGATCGCTTGTGGATCGTAGCGTCTAGCCTGAGTGAATTGATACTGAGGCACTCGTTTATTTTCCTCTTATCTTCTGAAAATTACAGGTTAAATTGAGAATTGGGCATCGGCCATCGGGCATCGGGCATTAGGCATCAGGCATCGGGCATCGGGGATTGGAAGTCGAAAGTTCAAATATTATTTATTATTTATTCTTCGTTCTTCGTTCTTCGTTCTTCCCTCTTCCCTCTTCCTTCTTCCTTCTTCATCATTGACCGATCGCACTGCAAGGTTTAGGCGAGCGGAAAATGCACCCGTTCGAGGCGGATTGCTAGCCTAAATTTGTTTCTTTTCATTAAATATAGTACATAAAAGTACAAGTGATCGGTCAAAATACTTAACAGCTCTCCCTGAACCCTGCACATTCTCACAGCAATGCAACCCTGCAATTCTTTTCTCCTCCTGCATTTCCCTCGCTGATGCCATCGCACCAAAGCTACCGGATGCGATCGGCCTTTGCCAAGCAATCTTTCAGCCCATAAATCGTCCGCTCTTGTTGATCCCTCGACAGTTCCGGGAACATCGGCAAAGACAAGACTTCGCGACAAACTTGCTCAGCCTGTGGCAATTGACCGACAACATAGCCCAAAGATTTGTAAACAGGTTGCAGGTGCAAAGGTAACGGATAGTAAACCATCGAACCGATGCCAGCTTCCTGCAACTGAGCCCGCACCAAGTCCCGGAAATTGCCAGAGGGATTTTGCGCGTCTTCTGGACTTGTCAGCCGGATCGTGTATTGATTCCAAACTCCTTTTGCTTCCGGCAATTCTTTGGGGACGGCAACTCCGGGCACGCGGGAGAGAAATTCGCTGTAAAGTGCCGCTTTCTCCTGCCGCTGGGCGTTCCAACTGTCGAGATACCGCAATTTAATGCTGAGAATCACTGCTTGCAGGGCATCTAAACGGCTGTTGTACCCGATTTCTTCGTAGAAATATCTAGAAGACTGTCCGTGTTCTTTGAGCACTCGCATCGAAGCTGCGAGGGCTGGATCATTTGTCGTCACCGCCCCACCGTCACCGCAAGCGCCTAAGTTTTTGGTCGGATAAAAACTGAAGCAGCCAATATGACCAATGCTGCCGACTTTTCGAGACTGCCACTGGGCCCCGACAGATTGGGCGCAATCTTCAATTACGGCTAAATTGTGCCGAGTCGCAATTTCCATCAACCGAGTCATGTCTATCGGTTGGCCGAAGATGTGGACGGGCATAATTGCCTTGGTTTTGTCGGTAATTGCCGCTTCGAGGAGTTCGACATCCAGATTAAAAGTCTCGCTGTCAATATCGACAAATACTGGAGTCGCACCGACGGCGCTAATTGTCTCAGCCGAAGCAAAAAAGGTAAAAGGAGTGGTAATCACTTCATCGCCGGGGCCAATTTTGAGAGCTCGCAACGCCAAAATCAGGGCATCGGTGCCGGAGTTGCAGCCAACGCACTCGGAAACGCCGATGTAGTCGGCGAACTCTCGTTCAAAACTCTTCACGGCCGGGCCGCCTACGTAGCCGCCAGAGGCTAGCACTTTTTGCACCGCAGCGGTTATCTCGTCGCCAATCTGGGCGTATTGGCGGGTTAAGTCGAGGGGGGGAACATTATTCACTCTTCACACCATAAATTTCAACCATTATCAAAGCAAATTCTTGCAGCAAAACTGTTTTCCAGAAACCTTTATTGCAATATCTTATATTTGGACAGGCAAACAATCACATTATCGAAAGGGTGGGCCGGTGTTAATTCTGCTAGATTTTACAGATTTGGGTTGGGCTTTGGGGATGGTGGCGATCGCGATCGGGCTTTCGGCGTGGCAGGGATTGGGATTGGAGGGGGCGATCGCGATCGCGGCGGGGCGCACCCTGATCCAGCTAATCTTAGTCGGGTACGTGCTCGCAGTCATCTTTGACCCGGAGGGGAAAAATCCTTGGCTGGTTTTAGCAGTTTTAGCAATCATGCTGACAACAGCTAGCATGGTGGCCAGCAACCGCATCAGCAAAAAAATCAAGAACTTACTGCCCTTAGTTTGGGGTTCAATTTTTATCAGTACGGCCTTGACTCTCGCCTATACAAACTTGCTAATTTTGCAACCTGACCCTTGGTACGAACCGCAATACCTGATTCCTTTAGCGGGTATGATTTTGGGCAATGCCATGAACTCCGGGGCGATCGCCGGCGAAAGACTTGTGAGTACAGTTAATAGCAGCCAGTTAGAAATAGAAACCCATTTAAGTTTAGGATCTACACCGCAGCAAGCAGTAAAACAGTACCGCAAAGACGCGATTAAAGCTGGATTAATCCCGCTCTTAAATACAATGACGGTGGTAGGAATAGTAACTTTACCAGGAATGATGACAGGTCAAATGCTGAGCGGTGTCAGTCCTCTCGATGCAGCATCTTACCAGATTTTGATTATGTTTGTGTTAGCGCTGGCAACTGTAATCGCAACTCTGCTGTTGACAGAGGGATTGTCCAGAAAGTTTTTTAATCAAGATGCACAATTAATAAAATGGTAAATGGTAAATGGTAATTGGGCATTGGGCATTGATAATTGGGCATTGATAATTGGTAATATAATGTAGGTAGGAACTTGCATTTAGCCTTATTTTATTGAACAGGCTTTCCGACCTGTTCAACACAGAGTGAGTTATCTTGTGGGGTGAGAAGAATAGCCCGCCCCAGTCATCACTAAGGAGAATAGACATGATTCAAATAGCAACTAAACCGCTAAATTTTGAAGAATTTGCAGCATGGAAGCCCGAAAATGCACGTTATGAACTGCACAATGGAGAGATTGTTGAAATGTCACAGCCATTAGGAGACCATGAAGAAGTTATCGGTTTTTTAGCCTCTGAGTTAACTGCTGAGTTTAGAAAGGTAAAACTTCCGTACTTCATCCCCAAACAAGCATTAGTTAAGCCACTGGAAAACGAATCAGCTTATTCGCCCGATATTCCGATATTAAATCGCCCCAACTTAGCGTCAGAACCTATGTGGAAAAAATTCTCAACCGTGACTCAAGGCGCATCAATTCCGCTGGTTATTGAAGTAGTTAGTACGAATTGGCAAGATGACTACATCAAAAAAGTAGGCGAATACGAACTAATCGGGATTCCTGAATATTGGATTGTGGATTATCTTGGTTTGGGCGGCCGCAGGTTTATTGGCAACCCCAAGCAACCAACGATATCGGTTTATCAGTTGGTTGATGGTGAGTATGAAGTTAGTCTATTTCGGGGAGATGAGACAATAGAGTCGCCCACTTTTCCTGAGTTGAATTTGACGGCTAAACAAGTTTTTCAAGCTGGATTGACCGCAGGTGAAATTGCTGGCGATGCGTGAGTGTAAATATGCCGATCGCTCTGACAGATTTTTTGCCCTCACGCACCCTACAGCTACAACTACTTTGGTTCGTGACTCCCAATACGCTTGCCTTCGCCATCGTACACCTGCATCGGGATTTTCGCATTTTCGGCGATCGCCTCCAAAGCTTTTTGCAATGTTTGAACGTGGTTTTCTACAGCTTGGCGAGACTTCACAGCATTGTTGTTGTTTGCTTGAATGAAAGTTTGTTGCAATTTCTGCACGTAACCTGGAGTCATCTGCACCGCAATCAAATCTTTGCTAACAGTATAGTCGCAAATCTTGGGGTTGCCTTTGCAAGTTCTATCTAAATCGGTGCGGGCTTTTTGCAGGTTCCTTTCTTCCTGCAACTTTACTTCTGCTTGCTGCAATGAAGTTTTGTAGGAAGCGATCAGGGGTTGGGCTTTCTGAGAATAGGCAGTTGCCGCAGGCACTTGCTCGGCGTAACTCAAAGCTCTTCGCCAGGATTCTGATGCTTTAAACCAGGCGTTTTTGCCCTCAAAAATTTGAGCTTCTGCTGCTAAAGTCACAGCTTGAGTATACGCATTTTCCGAAATTCCTTCGACATTTTTGCGCTCGCGAGCTTCTGAAAGTTTGGTTTCGTATCTGGGAACTAGCAGTTTAGCTTGTTGGTAAGATGTCGTGTTCGTGGGAATTTCTGATAGGATGTCGAGGGATTCTTCCCAACCTGATTGCACTTGAGCCCAAGTCTCGGCTGTCTGAGCTACTGCTTCGCGAGCTTCTGCTATTTGGGCTATACTTTTGGCATCGAGCAGCGTTTTTTCGGCTTTTTTCTCTGTGCTTAATTGCCGATTTCCAGTTGCTAAATTCTTCCGGTATTCCTGCTTTTTTTTCTGAGCAAACGGATAAACTGGACTGTCTGTGGGGATTTCTCCGAGTTCGGCGATCGCACTTTGCCACAGAGCTTGTGCTTCCTGCCCGTTCTCGGCAGAATAAGGCGGATTTTGGGTTTTCTGAGCTGCTGACTGTGCGAGGCGCGCTCCATCGATCGCAGAATTTAAATTCTGATTTTGCGAACGGTAGCTTTCCAAGGCGCTTTGAGCTTCACCGCGATGAATTGACCAGGAGGGAATCGGTTCCAAAAGGACGATCGCCTGTTTTAACTGTCGCTGCGCTTCTTGGGGGCTGTTGGCAACTTTTGACGTTTTCAGCGTCTTCGTCGAATTCTCGCTCAACTGTTTGGCATTAGCTAAAGCACTACATTCTCCGATGACGCAGGGGCGGCTCAGCATATAATAACCGCCTGCCAAAACTAGCGCGGCGACACTGATGATTCCTGCTGCAGCCAGCATCGCAAACGGTGAACGCTTGGGTTTTTGGGCAACTGTTACCGCTTCCATATCCAGCGGATTGAAGGGATTGTCTCCAATATCTGCCGGGATTGCAGCTACCCTAAAGGCGATCGGATCGGAATTGCTGGAGCTCTCAGAAAAATTGGGGAAATATTCTTCATCCCACGCATCTTTCTCATCCGTTTCTAACGGTATTTCCTCCTCTACATCCGCCGTCTGGGCTACATTTTCTGTTAAGACTATCCCGGTTTCTTCTGCGGGGGGATGCTCTGTTTTTTTGAACAACTGCACTGTTTTTGGTCTTGACAAAACAGGGTTGTGCATGGTAAAAGAATGGAAAACATAAGGCTGTTTTTGCCCGGTAATTTTTAGGCAAAGTCCAATCTGTTGAATAGATTCTGGTTCTATTTCGAGAATTGCTGCTTCTAGCACCGCAAAAGTCGGTTTGGCTTTGAGAACTAAACTGCGCGGGTGTTCTCCCACAACCGTTAAAGATTCATCTCGGAAATCGCAACTAATATAAAGCGGTAATTTTTTAAATCCGGCTGCTTGCAAGTGCTGCTGCAACTTTACTTCGAGAATTTGTGCGTTGCTTTGTCGCGTTGCTACTGTCATATTTTCTCCTCTGTCTAATCTCACCACTTTCGATTTTAGATTTTGAATTTTAGATTTTAGATTGCAGAATTGTCGGGATTTTTGATTAGTTTGAACTTTTGCACCGATTCATTCCAAATCTTAACTCTTAAAATTCAATTTGCAACAAAATCTTAACTCTCAAATCTCAGCTTGCAAAGCCTGTCCATAACTTTCGCTGTAATAAACTTGAGTCACGTCAAAACGCCCGCCATATTGTTTGAAAGGTGCTGCTGCATAACCAAGTGGCAGCAAACAGCAAACATCTACTTCTTCGGGAATTTGAAAGGCTTCTTTCACCTTAGCGCTGACAAAACCTTCCATTGGACAACTGTCTACCCCAAAACTTTTAGCTGCAATCATTAAGTGAGCTACTGCGAGCATTGTATGTCTGTTTGTCCAAGCTTCTAGGGAGTCGAAGCAGGGACGGTTCTCGAACAATTGCGGGATTGCTTGTCGCATATAACCGGCTAAATTGTCATTCATTGCCCCTGTGGTTTTGCCCAATTCGATGACGGCTTCGGTGTTTTCGGGCCTGCCTGCGCGCCGATCGCCACAACAGATTAATACTACTGGGGCTTCTACCACTTGGCGCTGATCAAAGGCGCAAGCTTTTAATTTTTCTTTGCTGGCTGGGTCTTGAAGTACGATAAACCGCCAAGGCTGCAAGTTGTAACCAGAGGGCGATCGCACTCCCAATCGCAAAATCTCTGCCAAGATTGCTGGGGGAATCGGATCGGGTTGGAAACTGCGCGCGGCCCGCCGGCTTTCGATCGCGGTTTTAACATTAATTGAAGGTTGGATTTCAATTGTCATGGATAATTGGTAATTGGTAATTGGGCATTGGGCATTGGGCATTGGGCATTGGGCATTGGGATTAAGGCCTTTGGCATTGGGATTGGGATTGGTAACTTAAAAAAGTTGAATTGTTTTTCTTCCTTCTTCCTTCTTCCCTCTTCCTTCTTCCTTCTTCCTTCTTCCTTCGTCATCCCAAGCCCAACTCGCGCTTGAGCAAATTAATCGACTTAGAGCCGATGTAATTTTCGGAGCATATCAGTTGCGGGGGACGAATAATATCTTCTCTAGCCGCATTGATGGCAGCTTTAACTGTAGCAAAACTCGGTTGGTCGCAAAAAATTGTTCTGGCCGATCGCACGATCGAGTTAATCTTGTACTCGTCTGACACCAAGGCCGTCATCACCAGCAAATCCTCTCCCCGGATGCTGTGGATGATGACTTCGGTCGATCGTAGCATTCCCGGACTCAGGCTAACGAGACCCAAATAACTGTCTTTCGGCAAACCCCCGACTAACTGAATTTCCTGGCTGTAGTCGTAGATGTCTACGGGAATAACTCGCACCGAACGTGGTGCCGAAATCGATTCTGCTTCTCCGATAAAATACCGACTCGTGATCACAGTTCCCGAAGAGATTTGATCCAAAAAAGTACCTAGCTGTTCCATCGGCACTAACTGTATAGGAATGCGGAGAGCTTGTTCGAGTTCTTTCGCCATTAGTTCACCCACGCCGATGTCTTCGGTGGGGGCTGTGACGACCACTCGGGCGCTGCACCTGAGCCGCCAGTCAATTTCGGCCAAAAATAATTCCCTCGCTTGGTTGAGCGTACAGCCCTGTTCCAGCAGTTGATCGATACTTCCTTGCACTATTTTGTTGGCAAGGGGATATTCTTCGAGGATCGGAGATTTGAGTTTGTTGCCTACAACTTCGTTGCCTTGGGCGCGGACGTAAATGCCCGATCCTGCTTGGGCTTCTACGAGTCCGGTATTTTCGAGCTGGCGGTATACTTTGCTGATGGTGTTGCGGTGCAAACCCGTCTGCATGGCTAGCTGTCTGGTGCTGGGCAAGCGGTGTCCGGGCGGAAATTGTCGCGAGGCGATCGCAAACCTGATTTGATTGAATAGTTGGGTGGATGCTGGAATATCGCTATCGGTTTGAATATGAAATTGAACCATTATTAAAGGCTCCGACGACTTCAACTTAGTATTTTTATAACGTCGAGTACCGCGCCTAGGATTGCTCCGATATCTCTGTCTATAGCATAATCTTATTTGGTTGATCTAGAGCAGCCGTTCTGCCACAGGACGATCTCGCATTCGAGGCAATCGATCGCAGCCTCCGGCATTTCCTCAACAATCAGGTACTTTCAACTCTTAGCTTTATTTACTCTGCAATTTTGAGATCGCTTACTGTTTTTCTCCCACTCAGCAAATAAGTCTGCATTGGCCCTTTACCTTTAATCTCGATCTCCCCACGATCTTCAAATTCATATTTATCCTGCAGCAGCTCATAAGTATAGTGGCTGACTTGAATGCGACCTGTTATGCCGTGAGATTCCATGCGGCTGGCTGTATTCACGGCATTTCCCCACAAATCGTAAATGAATTTTTTAGTTCCGATTACCCCCGCTACCACCGGGCCGCTATTAATCCCGATGCGGAGGTCAAATTTGGCGTCTAGCTTCACATTTAATTCCTTAATTGCTGCTAGCATATCCAGCCCCATTTCGGCGATCGCCTCTGCGTGGTCTGGACGTTCAATGGGAATACCCGCTGCTACCATGTAAGCATCCCCGATCGTCTTGATTTTTTCTAAGCCGTGCTTCTCACTCAGTTGGTCAAAAACCGAGAAAATTTCATTCAGTAAGTATACTAATTTAGTTGCGGGCATGGTAGTAGAAATTTGGGTAAAATTCACCAAGTCAGCAAAAAGAATTGTTGCTTTTTCAAACTTGTCTGCAATCACTCCCGGTTTGTACTTCAACCTGTCGGCGATCGGTTCTGGCAAAATATTTAGCAGTAAACTTTCAGTTTTTTTCTGTTCTTTCCTGAGTGCAGATTCCATCTGCCTGCGCTTAGTTATATCATGAAAAAACACAGAAATGCCGTCATGAGAAGGGAAAACCCTGACTTCCAACCACACTTTTAAGGGACGATAATATTTTTCAAAAGCCACTCCAATTTGTTTGGCTACAGCTTCATGATACTCTTTATAAAAATCAGAATTTCTGAATTCGGGAAACTCTTCCCAAAAATTTTTACCATAAAGTTCTTCCTGCGAGCGCTTCAAAAATTGCGCTCCTTTGTAATTGATGTAAGTAAATCGCCACTGGGTGTCAAAAGCAAAAAAAGCATCGCTCATTCCTTCTAAAAAATTGACAATTTGCTCGTCTGTAGAACGGAGCTTTTCTTCTACTTGTTTGTTCTTTATCTGCGCGCGCTTTAATTTAGTCAGATTGATTCGCAACTCCATGTGGTTGATAATTTGCCGCCCTAAAGTCCGCAGCGCTTCTAGCTGTTCTGGGGTGAGATTACGAGGAACTGTATCTATCGCGCACAAAGTGCCGATCGGATAACCGTCAGGAGTTACTAGCGGCGCTCCAGCATAAAACCGAATATTGGGATCGGAAGTTACTAGCGGATTGCCGACAAAGCGATCGTCATCTAGAGCATTGGGTACAACTAGCAATTCGTTGGGATTTAAAATAGCGTGGGCGCAAAAAGCTGACTCTCTCGGAGTTTCTGGCGCTTCCAGACCAACTTTTGATTTAAACCACTGTCGGTTAGAATCTATTAAGCTTACTAAAGCAATCGGAGTGCCACAAATATAAGATGCTAAAGCTGTTAGGTCATCAAAAACTGCTTCGGCTTCTGTGTCGAGAATGTTGTAGTTGTGAAGTGCTTCTAGCCTCTCTTCTTCGTTGCTGGGCAAAGGTGCAGCTTGCATCGGCGGCGGCGAGGATACAGGTTTGCGAACAATGCGTGGACGTGGAAGTATCAGTGCTACGAATTTTCTGACTTGCGAGAGCAGTTTTTTAACTACTATCGAAAGATTTCTTGGCCAACCTTTATTCATCTTTATCTTTTTTCACACCTGATAAAACTGCGTATGTGCGATCGAACTCGGCTCAACTTACGTATTTACCGCAACTAACTCCTCAATCTCCGGAGCTTGTGTGGGCAATTTCCCTGTCAATACTTCTCTACCCTCATCGATGACAAGTATATCATCTTCTATGCGTATCCCTCGCACATCGGCAAATTTTTCCAACTCTTCCCAGTTTACGAAATCTTCATATTTGGCGCGGTTTTCTGGGTTATTTAAGATAGCCGGAACTTGATAAAATCCCGGTTCGATCGATACCAGCATTCCCGCACGCAAAACTCGATTCAGCCGCAAAAACCCCAACCCAAACCGGCTGCTTCTCGTTCTTCCTTCTTCATAGCCAGCCAAATCTCCTAAATCTTCCATATCGTGAACATCTAAACCAATTAGATGTCCGATACCATGTACAAAAAATAGCGCATGAGCATCCATTTCTACCAAATCTTCAACATTGCCCCGCAAGATACCTAACTCAACCAATCCTTCCGCCATAATTCTAGCAGCTAACAGGTGAATATCTTGATATTCCACCCCCGGACTAATTTTATCAATACAAGCATCGTGTGCTGCCAAAACTACATCATAAATCGCTCTTTGAGTCGGAGAAAACTTTCCAGAAACAGGCCAAGTGCGAGTCACATCAGCCGCCCATCCCGTTGATGTTTCCGCACCAACATCTGCTAATAACAAATCTCCTGCTTGTAGGGAATTGTGATAATGTTCGCTGTGCAGAACTTCTCCATGCACAGTCACGATACTAGGATAGGCATAGGTCATATTTTCCGAGATGATGACACTTTCCATTGCAGCCCGCACCCCGGCTTCAATTTGAGCATTTCGGGTTGCCGCCATTCCCGCTTTATGAGCTTCTACAGTGACAGCGGCAGCTTGACGCAATTCGGCCAAACTGCCTGCATCGTGGCTCAGGCGAAGAGATATAATCGCCTTAGTTAATTCTAGATCGATGCCGATTGGGGATTTGGGCGGTGTCAGAGGGCGAGCGAGAATTTGAGACTGTTGCAACTGAGTCCAAGAATCCTGAATTGCGATCGTTGCTGCATTTGTAGATCGCGATTTCAATTCGGCCATTGGGAAAGCAGCATCAGCCCCAATTAGTTCGGCAATTTCTGCTCTTTTCGGCATTTCTCCGTGCCAAAGAGTGCTACTAGCAGGTGCGTCATCTAAGAACAATTCTAATTTGCCCGATTCTAAGCGAATGGCAGCATTTTCTAAGGGCAAACCAGCAAAATATAGAAAGTGACTGCTGGCACGAAAGGGATAAGTAAGTGCCGGATAATTGCGGGGAATGCTGCGCCCCGACCAGAGAATTACCGGAAAATTAATTAAATCGGCCAGTTTTTGCCGCCGTTGCTGTAAAGTATTAGTTGACAAATTATAACCTCGTGTAATTGTCATGGGTAAAAACCTATAATTTTGAGTTTGGTTTGCAGTCAGCCACAAGTTTTTTCATTCTCAGCATTAAATAACTAAAATTCTGACTGCAAACTTGGCAGGCAGTTTGGCTAAAATTCTCATCGGTAACTTCTTTTGTGCTAGCATTTATAGGCTGTATTTTTTATAGTCATTGTCGTCATCGCCGGGATGATTTGGTTAAGCAGTAAGCCTGCTCCACAGGCAGAAAAAATAGGCTGAAAGTGCTACTTTGCAGGCAATTAGCATAAATATCACAACACCCGCAATTAGTCAAATTCCTTGGTCGGGTTTTTGTTGATTGGGTGACGTGAGCGAGAGCCTCTATTGACTGTTTGATATATGAGACTTTAAAGTATAAGTAAAATTAACAGAAAAAACATGAAAATTTCTCATAAAGCTCCTCAAACTTCTGTGCAAGTACGCGACTGGCCGATCGCACATTTACCGGGATTGAGCAAGGAAAACCAATCTCAACTGGAAGAGTGCAGCATCACCACAACCGGACAACTAATTCGCCAGACGAAAACGCAGGCGGCGAAAGTGTTGCTAGCCAATCAATTACAGATTAACATTCAATATGTTAATAAATGGGTAGCGATGGCAAATTTGGCTCGAATTCCGAGTGTAGGGTGTCAGTATTGCGGGCTGTTACTGCACGCAGGCGTTGCTTCTCCGGCTCAATTGGCTCAAATGCCCGTGGAGAGATTGCACCAACAAGTTTTAAGGCTGCACGTAGCGACAATGCAGCGCAATGACTTGACTCCTTCAGTCGATCGCGTGCAAAAATGGGTTCAACAAGCTAGATTAGTCAGTAGTCATTAGTCAGTAGTCATTAGTCATTAGTTAGTTGTCAGTTGTTATTAGCCAACAGTCAACCGCCAACAGTCAACAGTCAACAATCATTATTATGTCAATTCAAGTTTACGGAATCCCCAACTGCGGAACCTGCAAAAAAGCTTTCCAGTGGCTCAAAGATAGCGATGTTAATTACGAGTTCATTAACACAAAAGAACAGCCTCCGACTCGCGAAACAATCCAAAGCTGGGTAACTGCTTTGGGTTTTCAACCCATGCGAAATACTTCCGGTCAATCTTACCGCGCTTTGGGCGATGACAAGAAAAATTGGACTAGCGAACAGTGGGTAGATGCTTTTGCTAAGGATGCGATGCTGCTCAAACGTCCTCTTTTCGTTAAAGATGGAATGGCTGTTTTAGTAGGTTTCAAAGAAGACGTAATTCGAGAAAGATTGGGGCTTTCAACAAGCTGAGTTCAGCCTGTTGTGCGCCGCAAAAACTTAAGTTCGCCCATATCATCCGAAAAACCCCAACGCTCGTAAAATGGCATCATGTTCGGCAAACAATTCAGATAAAAATGCTCGACAGCTTGCAGTTCGGGATGAGTTAAAACCGCATCCATCAACTTCGCACCCAGTCCCATCTTTCTGTGTGTCGGCTTGATAATGACATCAAAAATCATGGCTCTGTATACGAAATCGGTGATGACGCGGGTAATGCCAATTAGCCGATCGCTCTCATCGACAAAACCAATCATAACATCAGTCGCAGCCAGCATTTTCACAACATCCTGCCGCGTCCGCTTGTCGCTCCAAAACTCGTTTTTGTACAAATCCATCAAGTCGGAAACCTGGCTTTCGGTCAAAGTTTCGACAATTCGGTAGTTATCCATTTTATCGGTCATACTCTACTTTACCGTAATCTAGTTTAATTGCGCGATCGGCTAAATCAAAATAGCGATCGTCGTGACTAATCACAAACACCGTTTTCCCCCGCCGCTTCAACTCCGGTAGCAACTGCTTGTAAAAAATATCCCGGAAAAACGGATCTTGATCCGAAGCCCATTCATCAAACAAATAAATCGGTCTATCTTCCAAATACGCCGTCAGCAAAGCCAGCCGCTTTCGCTGTCCCTGAGACAAAGCCGTAGTTGACAAAACTCCATCTTTCACCTCAACTTTACTCTCCAAATGAAACTCTCGCAAATATTCAGCCGCCTGCTTGTCCAAATCGTGATTAGTCATCCCCAAAAGCCTTTCAAACAGATAGAAATCCGAAAAAATAGCCGAAAAATGCTGCCTGTACCACTCTCGATTTTCCTCAGTAATTGGCTGACCATCTAGGAGAATTTCTCCCGATTCAGGAATGTACAAACCAGTGATTAACTTAGCTAAAGTAGACTTACCGCTGCCGTTACCGCCAATTATAAACACCAATTGACCCGGATGAAACTTCAAATTAAGCTCGCCCAAAATAAAATTGCTGTCTTCTTTTTCTCCTGGATAGCTGTGAATTACTCGATTTAACTCCAGTGTCTCCCACTCAGCAGTTTGAAACGGTTTAACCGTTGAATTTATCTCAGCTTGACTCGCCAAAGCCAATCCCATTCTCTCTATCTTTTCCACAGAAGTATTAGCTCGAAATATTGCTGGCAACCTTTGCAAAATATTTTGAAACGGAGACATTAAATAGGTACTTGTCAGAATATAAGCTGACAAAACCGGAGTAGAAACTGGCACAAACTTCGGTAAAGCAAACAGCAGCAAACCCATCAGCATAAAAAATAGCAACTGACCCACTCCAATTGCAACTGCACCAGTATTCAAAGCAGTCACGTTATAATCGCGGGAAGCATCAGCACTCACCTGCAATTGTTCCGTAAAAAACTCTTGGCGGCGCAAGGAATGCAGTTTAAGTTCCTTAATTCCATCAGTAATACTGCGAAAATGCTTAAATAATATATCTTGTTCTTCTCTGGCTAAATCGAAAAATTTTCGCATTTTGCTGAGCAACAATTGCACCGTGCCAATCATCAGCACAAGGAAACCAAATACAACAACAAAAACCGTACCCGAAATGGTGCTTAAATAAGTTAAGCAGCCGACAACAACGGCGATATCAACACAGAGAAAAGGAATCAAAAATATAGTATTAGAAAGCGTTCCCACATCATCGGTGAGAGTGGCCAGCAAGCGGTTAGCGCCCAACTCTTCCAAATTCCGCAAAGGAGTAGACAAAATGCCACGGCTCAAACTCAGCCGCAGATTGTAAACAGCTTCTTGAGAGAGATAAATTAACAAAAATTGGGATACAAAGCCACTCAAAAGAGCCAAGATTGCTAATCCCGCAAAATACCAGACTAAATTAGCATTGGAATTGTCGCTGATTGCACGATTAATTAGGGAAATTAACATAGCGCTGCAACCGCCGCTGATTAAGCCTGTGAGTATGGCGATGGAAACATTTAACCAAGAAGCTTTTAATAGTAACCAAATTACATTCATCTAATTTTACTCTTAATTTAAATTTGGAAACTCTGTTGCAAAAAAACCCAATCCCCCACTTCTTGGTAACAATCTCGATTACTACTGAATAAATTTGATTTTGAAGTCGAGCCTCTTGATATTCGCATCCCCCAATAGCATTAATTTTCTTCTTGTACTTCCGTTTCCTGGCTTTCAAATACAACCAGCTCATAAATATCGAGCATCGACATTTGCACTTCCACTGAAGCAAAGGAAACTATTGCTGATTCTGCCTCATATTCCCGAAACAACCATTCATTTGATTCTGTTTTAATATATTGTGCGACTAAAAACTCAGATTGATTGACTAACACATATTCGCGGAATTCAGGGATCGAGCGATAAAACCGAAACTTATCCTCTCGATCGAAATCCTTGGTAGACTTAGAAAGCACTTCCACAATCAGCACAGGATTGAGTATTTCATCTTTCCGTCCCTCTGTGCAAACTAATTCTCCTTCAACTACCATCACATCTGGATAAGTCCCGCGTCGATACCGAGGAATCCACAACCGCAAATCGCTCATAAATGGTCTGGCATTCTTTCCCCGCAAAGCAGATTTTAAGAACGCATAAATATTACCGATTATCTGGCTGTGATTAATACTACCACCACTCATTTGTACAATTTCTCCATCGCGGTATTCATTTCTAAACTCAGCAGTTTCCTCTAAGTCCCGGTACTCATCTGGAGTATAAAACTTTTTCTTACTTTGTACTAACATTGTTGCCTCTGTACTAACTTTTATCTGCATTTATCTGCGTTTATCTGCCTACATCTGCGGTCAAAAATCATAATTAACAGTATATCACAACAAAAAAGAAACGCCCAACTTCAAAGAGTCAGGCGTTTTCCACTATGTCAAAACCAGGAAAAATTAATCCCGGCGAGACACCAAATTAGATTCAATTTTCGCAGCTACAACAGGTTGCACATGACTCAAGGCCGACTGCAACATGGGAGTTTTGGTAATAGCATCATTAGCCAAATTAAACAAAGGGTTTGACAAAATTCCCGCCAATGTAGTCGCCACCAAAGTGAGTACAACGCTGACTTGCAAAGGCCGCATTCCCTGAAGGTTCCAGCGAATTTCGGGATAATTTTTTACCGCGTCTGACATTTCTTGAGGTTCTTTTACTACCATCATCTTGACAACGCGGATGTAGTAGTAAATCGAAACTACGCTGGTAATTAATCCCAGAATAACTAAGCCGTAAAGTCCTGCTTGCCAGCCGGCCCAGAACAGATAGATTTTGCCGAAAAATCCAGCTAGGGGCGGAATTCCACCGAGAGAAAGCAGGCAAATACTTAAGGCTAAAGTTAACAGCGGGTCTTTTTGGTACAAACCTGAGTATTCGCTAATTTGGTCGGTTCCAGTCCGCAGCGAGAACAGGATGATGCAGGCGAAAGCACCCAAATTCATAAACAGGTAAACCAACAGATAAAATATCATGCTGGAGTAACCGGCTTCTGTTCCTGCAATCAAACCCAGCATCACAAAACCGGCTTGGGCGATCGACGAATAAGCCAAAAGCCGCTTCATGCTTGTCTGGGCGAGGGCAACCACATTTCCCAACACCATGCTGAGAATGGCTAAGGCCGTGAACACGAACTGCCACTGTTCGATAAGTGCGGGGAAAGCAGTTGTTAACAAGCGGATTGCTAGGGCAAAACCTGCTGCTTTGGAACCGACAGAAAGAAAGGCAACAACGGGTGTAGGAGAACCTTCGTAAACGTCAGGAGTCCATTGGTGGAAGGGAACCGCAGAGATTTTGAAGGCGATGCCGGCGATCGCAAAAACCAAAGCAATCACCAAACCGAGAGATTGACCTTCATTCACAGTAGAAAGGTTAGCCGCGATCGCACTCAGCTTAGTTTCGCCGCCCGACAAGCCGTACAGCAGCGACAGCCCGTAGAGAAACACCGCCGAAGAAGACGACCCAATTAACAAATATTTCAAAGCAGCTTCATTGGAACGGGGGTCGCGTTTTGTGTAACCCGTCAGCAAATAAGACGAGATACTCAGAGTTTCCAACGAAATAAAAATCATCACCAATTCATCAGCGCCGCTGAGGAACATTCCCCCCAAAGTAGCGGTTAGCAAAATGCCGATAAATTCCGCTAAAGCAGTACCCGTTTGCAGTACATAGCGGACGGATATCAAAATAGTGACAGCCGTACTCAAAGCGATAATTCCGCGAAACACTAAACTCAAGGCATCGCTGTTAAAACCGCCCAGAAACGAGATGGTATCCGTGTTATCCCACTGCAAACACAAGGCAGCGACGGCGGCCAGCAAACCCGCAACGGCAACGTAGGGAGTCCAAGCCGAGGAACTGCGGCCTACGATTAAATCGCCGACGAGAACCACCAAGAGGGTGATGATGACAATTCCCTCTGGCAAGATAGTTCCAGCATTTAGCTGGGCAGCAAGAGTAGCAAAATCCATATTTTCAGGCAGGTTGGGTAGTACAAGCCGCAAAGGCTGTAATGGGCTGTGAACTTGTAAAAATTCTTTACCAAACACAGATTGTAGCGGATTACAGCTTCGCGATCCCAGTTGGACAGATGTTTGTTGCCGGAGAGTTGATACTCGGTAGCGGTTTTGCATAGATTTGCGGGCATTGTAGAGATTGCTGACTGATGTCACCTCCGACGAGAGTCGCGATCGACCATAACTGGCACAATGTAGAAAGTTAAACCAGTAATTCGGCATGACTGACTCGCTAAGTGCCTACAAACGGCAGATTCTCAATGACTTCAACAACCGCCCCGACTACGAGAATGAATGTCACAAACAGGCTGCAACTCGGTTAGTAGAGTTGGCAAAAGTGCGATCGGGCAAGCTTGTTATAGATATAACCACCGGAACAGGTTTAGTGGCGATTGCGGAGGATGCACTTAGGTCGATCGGACTCAAGAAAATATGAGTCCCCTTTTCTACACCAGGAATGCTTTACATAGTATGTCTAAACTACTCAATTACATCTGTATATTTATTATTATCGGCTGCCTGCTGTTTGCTTGTCATTCCCCGGAATCCCTAAAAGTAAAACGCCCTCCCCTGAAAGTATCTTGTGTACCTTTTGTTGGCTATACACCTCTCATCATTGCTCAAGAGAAAGGATTTTTCAAAGCGCAAGGGGTAGACGTGGAGCTCAGCTATGTAGACTACTCACAATTCCAAGACGCGGATTTCAGTGCAGGGAAGTATGATGGGATCGGATTGACTTTGGGCGATTTTATAATCTTGAGTGCCACAAATCCTGATATCCAAGCTGTGATGGTTTTGGATGAATCGACAGGTGCAGATGTGGTAGTCGCGCAATCGGATATTAAAACAATCCCTAGCTTGAAAGGAAAAAAGCTTGGTACACATCTAGGCAGCTTTAGCGAAGTTTTCGTTACTGAGATGTTGAAAACCTCTCAACTGACGAGCGATGATGTTAGGCTGGTTAAAGTCGAGGCTTTAGAAGTTCCCAATCGCTTACAAAACAATTCTATCCAAGCAGGACATACTTGGGAACCGCATCTTTCTGAAGCATTAAAATTAGGGGCGCATATCCTGTTTACAAGCAAACAAACCCCAGGCTTAATTGTGGATTTGATCGCGTTTCGGGGTGAGGTGATACGCGATCGCCCCGAAGATATTCGCGCCTTTGTGCGAGGCTGGCTTCAAGGCTTGTCATATTGGGAAGCCAATATTCCCGAAGGAAACCAGATCGCGAGCAAAGCGTTCAATATTCCCAGCAAGACAATCTCTTTCGACGGAATAAATCTTACTGACTTTGCAGAAAATCAAAAATTCTTTCAATCAGACAGTCCTAATTATATCTACAAAACAGCCAAGAAATATGCGGACTTTTTTATTCGCGCTGGCAATGTGACGCGCCTTCCCAATCTAGAAAATTTGTTCAATTCTTCTTTCTTAGCCCCCCCTCCTCGTCTGAAACCATGAAGCGATACTTTTTCAACAGCATCTTTATTATTATTACCTGCTGGCTGCTGTTTGCTTGTCATTCTCCGGAATCTCTAAAAGTTAAACGTCCTCCCCTGAAAGTAAGTTTTATCTCTTTTGTTGGTCATAGACCTGGCATCATTGCTCAAGAGAAAGGATTCTTCAAAGCGCAAGGGATAGACGTGGAACTCAGCTATGTAGACTACTTACAATTGCAACAAGCAGATTTCAGTGCAGGGAAGTATGATGGGATCGGATTAACCCTGGGAGATTTTATGATCTTGAGTGCCACAAATCCCGATATCCAAGCTGTGATGGTTGTGGATGAATCGACAGGTGCAGATGTGGTAGTCGCGCAATCAAACATTAAAACAATTCTTAACTTGAAAGGAAAAAAGCTGGGTGCAAATCTAGGCGGATTTAGCGAAGTCTTCGTTACTGAGATGTTGAAAATCTCTAAGCTGACGAGCGATGATGTTAGGCTGGTTAAAGTTGATGGTTTAGAAGTTCCCCAGCGCTTACAAAACAATGCTATCCAAGCAGGGCACACTTGGGAACCGCATCTTTCTGAAGCATTACAATTAGGGGCAAAAATTTTGTTTACAAGCAAACAAACCCCAGGCTTAATTTTGGATTTGATCGCGTTTCGGGGTGAGGCGATACGCGATCGCCCCGAAGATATTCGCGCCTTTGTGCGAGGCTGGCTTCAAGCCTTGTCTTATTGGGAAGCAAACATTCCCGAAGGAAACGCGATCGTGAGCAAAGCGTTGAATATTCCCAGCAATACAATATCTTTCGAGGGAATAGACCTCACTGACTTTGCAGAAAATCAAAAGTTCTTTCAATCAGACAGTCCTAATTATATCTACAAAACCGCCAAGAAATATGCGGACTTTTTTATTCGCGCTGGCAATGTGACGCGCCTTCCCAATCTAGAAACCTTGTTCAATTCTTCTTTCTTAACACCCCCTCCTAGTCTGAAACCATGAAGCGAGCCTTTTCCAACAGCATTCGTACAAAGTTAATCGTGTCGTTTCTCGTCGTTGCTCTGATTCCCTTGTTGCTGTTAGCATTTATCAACAAAGAGACAACTGAAAAGGCATTGACCGACAACGCACGACAAGCCCTATCTGCGGCGGCTACCGAAACCGCTCACAGAATAGATGGGTTTATCGATGCGAATCTCAATGCCGTGCGCGTAGAAGCGATTTTACCAGGTTTGGCTGCCTATCTGGGCCTACCTCCAGAACAGCGAAATGGTAGCCCCCAAGAGATGTTAGCGACTGAAACCTTAACCAGGCTCAGTCGCAAAGATATGCTTAATATTATCTCCTATGCCTTGCTCAACTTAAAGGGACGGAATGTACTCGATACGAATACACCGGATGTTGGACGAGATGAATCCGGTCAAGATTACTTCCAAGAACCGCTCAAAACTCAACTATCTTTTGTTTCTAGTATTAGGCAATCGCCGACAATTCCCAACCTCGTTACGCTCTTCTTTAGCAGTCCTGTTCGCGATGCGAAGGGAAATATATTGGGTGTATTGCGGGTTACATACAATGCCACATCTGTCCAGCAGTTGGTGACTCGCGAAACTGAACACGCAGGTGCAAAATCCTTAGCAGTTCTTTTAGATGAACACTATATCCATTTGGCACATAGCACTAAACCTGAACTCCTTTTCAAATCAATTGTGCCTTTGTCACCCAATGTTGTAGCGAAACTGCAACGCGAAGGGCGTTTGCCTAAAACTCTAACGAAAGAACTTGCAATCAATTTGCCCGACCTCAAGCAAGCATTAGACACTAAACAGCCCTATTTAACCACACGATTGGCAGCTACGGGTAATAATGAGTTGAGCCTCTTAGCGATCGCCCGCCTGAAATATAAACCTTGGTCAGTCCTTTTTGCACAGCCCATTGCCGTTGCCCTAGCACCTGTAGAAAAACAAATACGTGATGCACTTCTTTTATTAGCAATCATCGCCACAATTGTAACTATCATCGCTTTTGCGATCGCACAACTATTAACAAAGCCTGTGATTTACCTCACCCAAGCAGTTGCCCAGTTTACGGCGGGTAACTTAGATATGCGTGTGAAGATGCGATCGCGAGACGAAATCGGTCTGCTGGCACGATCCTTCAACAGCATGGCGAGGCAAATCCAAGAATCCTTTGAAACCCTCGAAGACAAAGTTAAAGAACGAACAGCAGAACTCGCTAGTGCTAATCAGGAAATCATTACCCTCAACGAAAAACTCAAAGTAGACAACCTCCGCTTAGGTGCAGAAGTGAATGTGGCCCGTCAGATCCAGCAAATGATTTTGCCCAACCCTGATGAACTGGAAATTGACGGACTAGATATCGCCGGATACATGGAACCCGCCGATGAAGTAGGAGGCGACTACTACGACGTGCTACAGATCGATGGTGTGGTCACGCTGGCTATAGGTGATGTCACCGGACATGGCTTGGAAAGCGGCATTCTGATGCTGATGGCGCAAACCTCAGTTCGCACTCTGCAAGAGATCCGTGGACTAGACCCGGTTCGATTCCTGGATGTACTCAACCGTACCCTCTACAAAAACGTACAGCGTATGAATTCTGAGAAAAGTCTGACGCTGGCGATTTTGAGCTACTCCGAAGGACTGATTAGCATCAGCGGTCAGCATGAAGAAACGCTAGTTGTGCGAAAAAATGGAGAAGTTGAGCGCATCGACACGATGGATTTAGGTTTCCCGATCGCTTTAGATGATGATATCGCAGGCTTCATCAGTCACATCCTGATTGAGCTAGAACCTGGAGATGGCGTGGTGCTATATACTGATGGCATTCCAGAAGCCTATAACATCCGCAAAAAGCAGTATGGACTTAAGCAACTGTGTGAAGTGATTAGTCAAAATTGGTACAAGTCTGCAGCAGAAGTTAAGGATGCGGTGATTGTAGATGTACGGCAACATATCGGTAAGCAGAAAGTGTTTGATGATATTACGTTGCTAGTCTTTAAGCGGCAGGCTGACGTTACTGAAAATGGAGATTTAGTTAATAATATCATTTCCCAACAAGTATGCTAAAAAGAAGCTTAGACTTTGAGAAATACTTGATGAAAGTAAACTACCAACAAAGAATTGATTTAACAGCAGACGAGTTAAAAATAATTCTGTCCGAGTAGCGAACTCTACCTAATAAACAAAAAATACAGGCACTTTATTGCTTAAAAACTGGATCGAGTCAAAGCCTTACAGATGTAGCTGAACCTTTAGGTGTACATAGAATTACTGTACATAGATGGTTAAAACAATATAGTGCCGGCGGTCTGTCAGATAAGTGATGCCCAATAATAAAAATGTAGGCACACTATCTATTAGCCTTAATCTATCTTACGTTTTTTTTAAGTGGAGCTACTTAGAAGATGGTTTGGGAACTGCAACGGTGGTAACACGGACATTCGGATCGAGGGCGTCACCTTGAGAGTAAATATAATCAAATGCCGATCGATCTTTAAGCATATGTGCCCGCAAAAACAGGGCGCTCCAACGGGCGATCGTTTCAATACCCACGGCTCGCTCTAAGGTAGCAGTATTGCGATCGGGCATTGCACCAGCGGGGTTATTAACATTGGTGATGCTAAAGTGATTTGCACCCATAACAGTAATCAAAGCTTTGGGTGGTGTTTGAATTTGGTCAAAGGTGCTTTGAGCTCGATCGGGCAGGGCGACACCATCGATAGATCCTTGAATCAACGCCACTGCAATGCCATCATTAGCAATGGCGACAAATTCATTTGAAATCGGATTGCGTAAGTTAGCTCCAAAAAATGCACCTGCTAATAGTTCTTTCGGGCGCGTAAATGGCTCTTGACACAAATACAATTCTGGGAGACATTTGTTAGCAATCACCGATAACCCCACTGCACCACCAAAAGAATGACCCAATAAACCAAGGCGCTGCGTATCGATAACAGACGCGATCGGAGATGTGGGCTTTGTGTTTTCGATCGCCATTTGAGACAAAACCGCTGCAATTTGCGAAGTTTCCGACGCCAAATTAGGCGGTGAAGTGGGATTGAAGGGCGAAGGGCGCAAATGGTTCGGAACGACTACCACAAAGCCGTACCGCGCCACATGACTAGCGTAATCTGAATAAAATGATTTATCTACAAGCACACCTTGCAATAACAGTACAATGGGGAAAGAGTAATTACCCGAATTAAGATCAGATGGTTTAGGATAATAAATGTCAGCTAAATCGTTATTACCAGATATTATCGTACTGTAAAAGCTAGTTTCTTTAAAAGGCGGTGCATAATCGATTGTTGTGGCAAAGACTTTGCTAGCAAGGACAACAAACGCAGCAATTGCACAAACAATTGCTAGGGTTTTTGCGGAAAAAAAATCAGGGTTTAAATTCATCATTATTTTGGGTTTGAGAGTGCGTGCATAAGCTACTGAAAAAAAGCAAGTCGGCGACGGTTGGTAATTTATTTAAGGAGCGTTGCCGGGAAAGATTTCGGACTCTGTGACTAAGAGTATCAACTTGCCATTAATGGAAGTTTTTGTAAAAATTGCAAATAAACTGACTCATAAATAAACACGATTCCCGATTTTAGACCCTTTTTGACTACTTTTATTTTAGCGTGGCTTATAACCCGACCAAATCTTCTTTATAAAAACGTTTTTTAGAGTGGTGAATCGGAATTTCGGTGCAGGGTGGTTTCATTCTCAGGAAAATCATGGTTTTATATGGGTAGTGCTACCCCTACTCCCCGTGCCTACCCCCCACCGACGAGCGAAGGGCCGTTTCAGGCATCGGGGCAACCACGGGGGGTTTGCCCCGAAGCGAGAATGAAACAGCCCTGGATGTTAAATGGGTTCTATAGAACTCCTTGTTAACTGGCGGCTTGAGATTACCAACTGATAATAAGCGGCAATCCTGGCCGAAAATCTACCTGTTGTCCCTGCACTTCTCCATCAAAACCAAGCTCCACAAAATACTCGGTTCCTATCCGTAACTTTAGCTGATTTGTCTCAAGCACTGCTTGAAGTTCAGGTGACGGATTATTGGCAGCAGGACTGACTAATTCTACACGAGTAATTTCGCGGAAACCAACACTATGATCCAAAGGCTGTGACTTATCAGCAGAGTATTGATCGGGACGTTTACCAAAGGAAATTTGGAAAAGCATGGGCTCAGTCAAAACATCAATATTTGTTCCTACTGCGATACTCATCGTTTCAGGTAAATAAGGTGGACGATATGCCCAACTAGAAAATGCAACTGTGTCCTCAGAACCTTTGGCGGGACGCAAACAGATGCCAAATGGACACGCACCATTATTCCGATTTGTCGATCGCTCCCAAAGACGAGTCAAATGAATTCGCTCCGACTTCGCCTCTTCTGGATCGTGAATCCATAACAATTCCAACATTGCGTTATGGAAAAAGAAACAGCGATTGGCTGTACCTTGTCCGCGATGAATGCGAGATCCACCCTCAACTAAACCGAATGAGGATAAACGATTAGCTTCCGAAGCACCAATATCAGTAAGGATGAAAAAATGGTCGAATTCAAATCTCATAGCATTGTTGATAGAATTGAGCGATCGCTCAATTAATTTTAATCCTCTGTGATTGCTTTTTTTGCGATCGCCACGCTGATGCTGCACAGCGTACTGTACCAAATTCCAAAACCTCTACTCAGTAAATCTTTCCCAATCTAAAATCTAAAATCTAAAATCTAAAATCGCGCAATCGATCGCCCCAGCCTTCAAGTTACAACCAGATTGAGGAACCATCCGCCCGCATCCCGCAGTCTCAACATCCAGTTAGCGACAATTCTGCTAAAGTCAGGTCATCCAAGGAGTGCATCTTGTAGAGACGCGATTCGCAGCCTCTGCCCCCAAAGCAGTAAAATCCCATCAGCTTGTCACCTGCCACCCGATCGGCAGTAAGTTAAAAATTAAGGTAGTTTGAAAATAATCGCCCAAAGTTGAAAGAAGCCTTGACATCTGACCTACACTCTGTAATTTAGACCCTCTAGCTGCGCTGCCATCCATATTTAAAAGATGCCATGTCAACCTTAGTCATCGTCGAATCTCCCACAAAAGCCCGTACCATCCGCAACTTCCTGCCCTCCACCTACCGTGTAGAGGCATCGATGGGCCATGTCCGCGACCTACCATCCTCCGCCGAAGAAATACCAGAAGCCGTTAAAGGAGAAAAATGGGCGCAACTCGGCGTAAACGTGGAGGCAGACTTTGAACCCCTCTACGTCATCCCGAAAGATAAAAAGAAAATTGTTAAAGAACTCAAAGACGCCCTCAAAGACGCCACAGAACTGATTCTAGCCACTGACGAAGACCGGGAAGGCGAAAGCATTTCTTGGCATTTGCTGCAAATCCTCAAACCCAAAGTGCCCATCAAGCGGATGGTGTTTCACGAAATCACCCGCGAAGCAATCCGCGATGCTTTGACTCACTGCCGCGATATCGACAATCGAGTTGTACAAGCCCAAGAAACTCGCCGAATTCTCGACAGACTCGTCGGTTACACACTCTCTCCGCTACTGTGGAAAAAAATCGCTTGGGGTTTGTCCGCCGGTAGAGTCCAGTCAGTCGCTGTACGCCTTTTGGTGCGCCGAGAACGGGAACGCCGCGCTTTCCGCCAAGGTAGTTACTGGGATTTAAAAGCCCTTTTGGAAAAGGGCAAGATTTCTTTTGATGCCAAACTCGTGACTGTCGGCAATGTAAAAGTTGCAAATGGCAGCGATTTTGATGAAAATACCGGGCAAATTATTGCAGGCCGCCGTGTACTTTTGCTGAACGAAGAACAGGCGCGGGCTTTACTTTCACGCATTCAAAACAAACCTTGGACTGTCGGGAATATTGAAGAACGGCCAGTCACCCGCAAACCTTCGCCGCCGTTTACGACCTCGACTTTGCAGCAGGAAGCTAACCGCAAACTGAGGCTGGGTGCGCGGGAAACCATGCGAATTGCCCAAAGTCTCTACGAACGCGGTTTTATCACCTATATGCGGACGGATTCGGTACATTTGTCCGAACAGGCGATCACAGCGGCGCGCAGTTGCGTGCAAGAACTTTACGGCAGCGAATACCTCAGCCCCCAACCGCGCAAATACACGACGAAAAGCAAAGGCGCCCAGGAAGCCCACGAAGCTATCCGTCCAGCAGGCAGCACTTTTCGGACTCCGCAGCAAACGGGATTGGATGGGATTGATTTCCGCCTCTATGATTTGATTTGGAAGCGGACAGTCGCTTCTCAAATGGCCGATTCCCGCCAAACTCACGTCACTGTATTAACTCAGGTAGAAGATGCCGGTTTCCGTTCCAGCGGCAAACGCATTGATTTTCCAGGCTTTTTGCGGGCCTACGTGGAAGGTTCCGACGATCCGAATGCGGCGTTGGAAGACCAAGAGGTGATTTTGCCGGCGCTGAAGGTGGGGGATAAACCTAATTGTAAGGATTTAGAGGCAGTTGGCCACGAAACTCAACCTCCCGCCCGCTACACGGAAGCTTCTCTGGTGAAAATGCTGGAAAGCGAAGGTGTGGGCCGTCCGAGTACCTACGCGAGTATTATCGGTACAATTGTCGATCGGGGATATGCCAAATTAATAGCTAATGCCCTAATTCCGACATTCACCGCTTTCGCCGTCACCACTTTATTGGAAACACATTTTCCTGATTTAGTAGACACCGGTTTTACTTCCCGAATGGAACAAACCCTCGATGAAATTGCCACCGGCGAGGCGAAATGGCTGCCGTATTTGCAAAAGTTTTATACAGGGGAAACCGGACTCGCAACCCAAGTTAAAGAACAGGAAAGCCAGATTGATGCGAAAGTTGCCCGAACTGTGGTGTTGGAGAATCTCACCGCCAAAGTTTGCATCGGCAAATTCGGCGCATATCTGGAATCTGAAAGCGAAGAAGGCGTCGTAAAAGCATCGATTCCCCAAGATTTGACGCCGGCAGATTTAGATCCGGAACAAGTGGAGTTTCTGTTAAAGCAAAAAACCGAAGGCCCGGAAAAATTGGGTCTTCACCCGGAAACCGGGGAACCGATTTATGTGCTGATTGGCAGTTATGGGCCATACGTTCAGTTAGGGGAAGTTTCGGAAACGAACAAGAAACCGAAGCGGGCTTCTTTACCGAAGGGGACGGATAAGGATAGCGTGACGCTGGATATGGCGGTGAGTTTGTTGACTTTACCTCGGTTGTTGGGCACTCACCCGGAGACGGGGGCGAAGGTGCAAGCTAATTTGGGGATGTACGGGCCTTATGTGGTGCATGACCAGGGTAAGGTGGGGAAAGATTATCGATCGATCAAGCCGCCGGATGATGTTTTGACGATCGAGCTCGATCGGGCTTTAGAGTTATTATCGCAGCCGAAAGCCGCCCGCGGCAGCAGCAAAACAGCTAAACCTTTGAAGGAATTGGGCGCGCATCCAGAATCGGGAGAACTTATCAATGTTTACGACGGCCGTTATGGGCCCTACGTCAAACACGGCGATATCAATGCTTCTTTGGCTAAGGATGAATCTGTGGAGAATTTCACCTTACAAAAAGCACTGGATTTGTTAGCAGCGAAGGAAGCAGCGGGAGGCGGTAAATCTAGCAGCAAGTCGAAGAAGTCAACCAAGACTGCGGCGGCGAAATCGGAAACTGCGGCGAAGAAAACAACTACTGCGAAGAAAACCACTGCGGCGAAGTCAGAAACTGCTGCGAAGAAAACCACTGCGGCGAAGTCAGAAACTGCCGCGAAGAAAACCACTGCTAAAAAGACGGCGACTGCGACAACAGCCAAGAAAACAACTAAGTCAAGTTAGCAGGATTTACGCACTGTACGGTCAGAAACCGGGTTTTTTGCAATAATTTGTTTTAGCAGACAGATACGGTAAAAAACCCGGTTTCTTCGATCGCGCCGTGCGTAAGTAGGTCGGCTCTTTCTAAAGGAATCCTTTGGTTCTCATGATATAATCAAAACTATCCATGTAGTAATTGGAGTAATTGAATCGCCATGATAGCTGAACTTATGGTACAACCTTCCTACTGGATCGATCGTGAGATTTCGATTCAGAAAGTCAGAAATCTTTACTTATTCAAATTTACCGAAAACCTGCAAACTAGATTAGAAGAACTAGCCGACAGAAAAAAGGCTAATCTTTTAACTTCAGAAGAGGTTGTAGAATTAGCAAGCTTACTAGAACTTGATCGGATTTTTACCTTAATTAACGCTAAAGTTATAGCAGCCTCATGTCAGTTAGACACTTAATTAATTAGCAGTGCCAATCAGAAATATGTTAAGGCTTGATAGGCAGTGGAACAGAATACCCCTCTCCTAAGATATGTGCGACAAAGCTAGTTCGAGCGTAGAAAGCACGAGAGGTGCTGCCATGCCCTGGCCCTTTAGTTCTTGGCTGCACAAGTTTGCCCATTTTTCCAGTAAGGTTTGAAAATCCTTGAGTTATAATCGTTTCTCGAACAAGGTTGTAGTCTGCTTTCACTTGCTCGTAGATTTGAGGATTATCAAGATCGAAGGAAGCCACTGAATGCACAAGAGAACGATTATCTGCTTGGCTCTCAAATACCCGTGCAACAACAACCATTTTCTGTAGTTTGTTGAAGAGATGGCTTTCCTCAAATTCTTTACTTGCGACTTCTACTGGATCTATCATCGTGATTGCCATCGTTTCTTTGACTTTGAGTTCCCCTGTTCGTTTAGGTATTAGTGGAACCAGCTTTAGCTCCCAACTACCAAAATTAGGCGATCGAGATGAGTTAAGGGCTAATCCCAAATAGCGTTCAATTGTATGCCCAGCCCAACCCTTGTTTTTATTGTCTTTATTACCTACTTTGCTCCAAACCGTTACACGATGACGATCTGCTAGTTGTCGAAGATCTTGACCTACTAATGTAGTGAGTCTTTTAATTGCCTCTACTCTTTCCATAGATAACCTTACTTAAATGGCAGTGGTAACTCTACTTGACGGGGATTAATTAAACCGAAGTTATTCCCGGCCGGGTACTTCCGGTTAAACGTTTAATCGAGAGTTCAACATGACCAGCATCTGCTTCACAACCAATAAATTTCCGCCCTAATGATAAAGCTGCAACTCCCGTTGTGGAGGAACCAGAAAAAGGATCAAAAACTAGATCGTCTGGGTTTGTGCTTGCTCGAAGGCAACGCGCAACAAGGTCAATAGGTTTTTGTGTCGGATGCTTACCATAGAGTTTTTCATCTTTGCCAGGAGTAGACATTCGCCAGACATTCTTCATCTGTTTGTCGCCATTCTCAGCCTTCATTTCCTCATAATTGAATGTGTAACGTTCTTTTCCTTTACGTGCTTTGGTTGCCCACAGGATTAGTTCTGTTGAATGAGTGAAACAGCGGCACCCCAGATTTGGAGGTGGAGCAGGTTTTTCCCAAATAATATCATTGAGAATACGAAAGCCAAGCTGCTGCATAGCAAATCCGACTGATGGATACACATGGAGAGTACCCGTTACCCAGATGGTACCAGTTGGTTTAAGAAGCCGATAACAAGCAGCCAACCATGCTTTGTTAAATTCATGGTCTAGCTCAACACCTTGACTGCGATCCCATTCCCCCTTGTTTACCTTGACCATACGACCAGCGACGCAGGTAATACCATCATTGGAAAGGTTGTAAGGCGGATCGGTCCAGATGCAGTCTACGCTTTCAGCAGGCAGCAAAGCCATGAGTTCCAAAGTATCGCCGTGATAAAGGTGAGACAGTCCATCATGCGATCGCCAAACTAGCTCCGGCTTTAGCTGTTCAAGTTGTACTTGTGAAGTCATAAGGCTTGTTTACTACTCGGTTGATAGTCGAAAAGCACAATCTAGATTTTAGATTGGAGTTGAAAGCTTATCACAAATTTCGATCGCCCAAGGTCGATCGCCCAAACCCCATATCCCTCACCTCGCGCTGGTCTAAAATCTCCTGGGCCGCAACAAAGGCGATATGTGCGATCGACTTTCACGACAAAACTGCGGCAATCCAGAACTAGAAAGCGTACTATACCGCAAATCGCCCACACTGGAAAATTTTAATACTTTGCTTGAGTAAAACTTGACACAGATCCAAACCATGAATTATATTAGACCTATGGATGCAGCAGACATGATTTAATCATGACATCCCGTTACCCACGAGGGTCTAGGAATTCCGGTAAAGACGTTCTGAATACCAAAATTTATATTTTGGCGAAGGCTCCTTAAGGAGCCTTTGTTATTTTAGGGCTTCGGTAATTCCTTATTATTGAATTCAATTAAGATATGGACGGCGGCCCTGAGCGATAGACACGAATCACTTTTTTCGTCAATGTCTCAGCAGTAGATATTGCATCATTAATATTAGCAGTCAGTCTAGCAATATCGTCATCTCGCGTGCAGGCAATAATACCACAGTGGTCAGGTTGCAGCTTGTGCAGTTGAAAGAAATCCCGTCGGTTGACGGTCAAAACAGCCCGATTTTCAATGATGGCAAATGCTAATACATCCTCATCAGGTAGTCCAGCATTTCCTGCTTCTTGAACAGTCAGGACATCATGCCCCAAAGACCGCAGGTTTTGCACGACTTGCCGAGGAAATTGTTCGTCTGCGTAGAGACACGCCATAGGTTTATTTGATATTTTCAGGTGTATCTAACATTTCGTCCGCCTCATCTTGCAGTCTAATTGCTTCCTCAATTTCGTCAGGATAAGCTTCAGCATAAGCCCAAACATTTACCAAATCAGCAGCACTGAGATGGGGATAGCAGTCTAGGATAAAAGCATCGGTAGCGCCGTCATTGTGATAGCTGGCGAGCAACCAAACGGGAATGCGAGTTTCGTGAATACAAGCATCACCGCCCATCACGCCGGGAGTTTTTGTAATCGGGCGGCCGCTGTTTTTCAGGCTTTGGGTTAAGATGCTGATTGCCTCAGCTTTCTCGGTTGGCGTTAATGCCAAAAGTTGTGTTTCTAATTCTTTGATTGTCATGGAAATTTTAGGATTTATGAATTATGTAGCTATTTGCTATTATAGTGCGCTCGCCCGAATCAGTTGACTCTAGATTGCAATCGAGGGAGCGTGAAAATTTTGATAATTTTTTTGATTATAGCTTGCTTGACAAAGCACAAAATATAGCGGTTCTCAAAAAAGTGAGGTATGCCCACGGAGGCCACGGAGGCCTATGCCCATGAGTACCTCATATGAGAGATCGAAAGGCTATATGTAGTGTTTTGGGGCTAGATAATCATGTGTTTATACCAGTTCCAAATTAAGGCTGACTTATAAAATATTAGCCAAGCTGGCAAAAGTTGGTTTGTACTTCCGTCCTTAAAATTCTCTTCGGTTCTCTTCCTTTGTCTCATAAACGTCTGCGCGGTTCGATCGCCCTTATTCTTTTTGAGACATCTCAACTCAAACGCTTGTCAGGGCTCGCTTTTGGGCTTACTTGTCACCCGTCAGCAAAATCATCCTATTTACTTATTGACAATTGCTCTTCTCTCTTGAATTGTCAGGGAACGAACATATAAGGTTAAAAATTGTATCATAAGCAACAGAAAGTACCGAATGCTTTATGTAGTGCTCTACAATGGAGAAAAGAAACAAGATTAAGAGGCGCGATCGCTATGGGTATCAATGAAAACTTAGACTGGGAAGAAGCATTTGAGTACCGAGCGGGCTTAACAGTGGAGTTGAAGTCCCAGCCAGGTGTTTTCGATACGATCGCTTACTATGAAGTGATGATGGTACCGCCCATCTGGTTAGAAAATGACCCCCGTCCCCGCTATCCTCACGAACTGCGAGTCGTTTCCCAGCAGCCAACTGTGTCCAATGTTTGCCGGATTTCAGAGAGTCCTGTTTTAGTCGCCTCCTAAGTTTTTTCAGCCGGAAATATCGGCGATGGCATCTAGCCAGCAATCAAACCGATGCAGTGATTTTCAGATTGAGATTGCTTGAGTTTACTTTGTAGCGATCGCTTAAGATATAGATTGCGCCGAGAGTGCGATCGACTCAAATCACTTGACCTGTTAATGTTTCAAGTGAGGAAATAGCCTGATTAATGTTACCAGCCCTTCTTGTTACATCATCCTCTCCCCTACAGACAATGTATTCCAGCATGATCAGACTGTAAGCTGTGCCGTCTGATAAAATAACGGCGATTTTGATTTAAAACAGCTCGATTTTCACTGACTGTAAAAGCTAACACTTCTTCGTCCGGATTTTTTGGGTTATCCTTTCCGGCTGCTTGCACTGTCAGAATATTGTGAATCATAGGGCGCAGCAATTCTACAACCACTCTGGGAAATAGTCCGTAAGTATGAACACGCGCCATCATCTTAATCCTCGTGATTCTCGCGGGTATCTATTTCAATTTCATCTGAAAAAGCCGTCGCATAAGCCCAGGCATTAGCTAAATCAGTACCAGTTACTGTGGGATACTTATCTAAGAGTTTGGATTCGTTGATACCCAAGCGGCGAAAACTCACCAGCATTAAAACACGAAGGCGACGATTTTTCATACAAGACTCACCGCCACAGACACCGAGAGTTTTGCTAATTCATTGTTAGGTGTTAGCTAAGTTTTGGGTTAATAATTAGATAATTTGAGCTGGATTTTTTGGCGTTAAGGCTAGGAGTTGTGCTTCTAATTCTTTGATTGTCATAGCACCTATTTGATTGAAAAATTCTGTAGGTATTTGCTATTATACGCAATTCCTTTCTCTCTGCTCTGTTCCTCTGCGCCCTCTGCGCCTCTGCGGTTCATAAAAAAAAAGCCCGTTCACAAATTCAATAGCATTGCTATATATTTTTAACTTCTTGATAAATCTGTAAATTATAAAAATTGCTCACACTTTTATCCTGAGTTTAAACGAACATAAAAAACTTTAACAAAAAAGGAGTCAGGCCATTTTAGATTTTAGATTTTAGATTTTAGATTGGGAATGACTGAGGACATAAAACTTTGGATTTTGCCTACAGTTGCATTTTTTTTGAATAACTGGTATCAGCCATCTGCAGGCACAAAGTAAAATCAAGTTCAGGTATAAATCATTATGGCTTCTACCTTGAGAAGTATATTTTTCGGGACTTGCACAACAGCTCCTACCACTCGCAACATATACTAAGGATCAGTGGGAAGTGTACACCCTACAAAAAATTTTGTGTAAATCCTATTTTATATTGCTGAATTCCTTGATCCCCGTAATTGGTCGCATTTATTCGAGCAGAACTGTGCGATGTTTAGCCATAAATTAACATTGATTTAAACTTTTATGGAGACATAAACGAGCTAGAATTCAATAGTTGGTGTAGAAGACATGGAGTTTAAATACAAAATGTCACAGATAACAAATTAATATCGATCGCACTTCTTGATCGCACTTTACAAAACAACCACAACTTAGGAGTCAATCGCTGATGATGCTAGGAACAACCGAGATCCCGCAATTAAAGCCGCTTTCCGACTCAGAACTACACAAAATGAACGCCTACTGGCGGGCGGCAAACTACCTATCCGTCGGACAAATCTATCTCCTCGACAACCCCCTACTCAAAGAACCCCTCAAAATCGAACACGTCAAACCGAGACTCCTCGGACATTGGGGCACCACTCCAGGCCTCAACTTCATCTACGTTCACCTCAACCGCATCATCAAAGCCCAAGACCTCAACACCATCTACATCGCAGGCCCTGGACACGGCGGGCCGGGCTTGGTCGCCAACACCTATCTCGAAGGCACTTATACCGAATATTACTCGAACATTTCCCAAGATGAAGAGGGTATCCAGCGGCTGTTCAAACAATTCTCCTTTCCCGGCGGTATCCCCAGCCACGTCGCCCCGGAAACCCCCGGTTCGATTCACGAAGGCGGCGAACTCGGCTACGCCCTCGTCCACGCTTACGGGGCGGCCTTCGACAATCCCGATTTGATTGTGGCGGCCGTTGTCGGTGACGGGGAAGCCGAAACCGGCCCGCTGGCTGCTAGCTGGCACTCTAACAAGTTTCTCAACCCGGTTCGCGACGGGGCCGTGTTGCCGATTCTGCACTTGAACGGCTACAAAATTGCCAATCCAACGCTGTTGGCCCGTATTCCGCGCGAGGAATTGGAAAGTTTGATGGTCGGTTACGGCTACAAACCTTATTGGGTGGAAGGTTCAGACCCGGAAACGATGCACCAGTTGATGGCTGCAACTCTCGATACCGCGATCGGCGAAATTAAGGCGATTCAGGAAAAAGCCCGGACGGAGGGCTATTCGGGCCGTCCCCAGTGGCCGATGATTGTGATGAAAACTCCCAAAGGCTGGACGGGGCCCAAGGAAGTTGACGGTAAGAAAACTGAGGATTATTGGCGATCGCACCAAGTCCCACTTTCGGAAATGGCTTCTAAGCCGGGACACGTCCAACTCCTCGAAGATTGGATGAAAAGCTATAAGCCGGAAGAACTCTTCGACGAAAAGGGCAAGTTAATTCCCGAATTGGCCGAACTCGCGCCCAAGGGATCTCGACGGATGGGGGCAAATCCCCACGCTAACGGCGGCCTGCTGCTGCGAGACTTGAAAATGCCGGAATTTGAAGACTTTGCCGTTGACGTGCAAAAACCGGGCACTGTAATGGCAGAAGCAACCCGCGTTTGCGGCCGCTTCCTGCGAGAGGTGATGAAACTGAATCAGGAAAACGCCAATTTCCGCATTGTCGGGCCTGACGAGACGGCCTCAAACCGCCTCGATCCGGTGTTTGAAGTGACGAACCGGGTGTGGGCGGGCGAAATTTTGCCCGAAGACGACCACATCTCCCCCGACGGCCGGGTGATGGAAGTCCTCAGTGAACATCTATGTCAGGGATGGCTGGAAGGCTATTTGCTGACGGGACGCCACGGCTTTTTCTCTTGCTACGAGGCGTTTATTCACATCATCGATTCGATGTTCAACCAACACGCTAAGTGGTTGAAAACTACTAACGATATTCCTTGGCGCCGACCGATCGCCTCTCTCAACTACCTGCTAACTTCTCACGTTTGGCGACAAGACCACAACGGTTTTTCTCACCAAGATCCGGGTTTTATCGACCACGTAATTAACAAGAAAGCGGAAGTGGTGCGGATTTATTTGCCGCCGGATGCGAATACTTTGCTGTCTGTAACGGATCACTGTCTCCGCAGTCGCCACTATGTCAACGTGATTATTGCAGGGAAGCAGCCGGCATTACAGTATTTGGATATGGATTCTGCGATTAAACACTGTACCGCAGGCATCGGTATTTGGGAGTGGGCCAGCAATGATAAAGGTGGCGAACCGGATGTGGTGATGGCTTGCGCGGGTGATGTTCCGACGCTGGAAACTTTGGCTGCTGTTGACATTCTCCGCCGAGATTATCCGGATTTAAAAGTGCGGGTGGTTAATGTGGTGGATTTGATGACTCTTCAGCCTTCGACAGAACATCCCCACGGTTTGTCTGATAAGGATTTTGATAGTTTGTTCACGAAAGATAAGCCGGTGATTTTTGCTTTTCACGGCTATCCTTGGCTGATTCACCGATTGGCTTACCGCCGCACGAATCACTCGAATATTCACGTTCGGGGTTACAAGGAAGAGGGTACGACTACGACGCCTTTTGATATGGTGGTGGTTAATGACCTCGATCGATTCCATTTAGTTGGAGATGTACTCGATCGCGTTCCGAAACTGAGTTCTGTAGCAGCTTACGGCAAACAAGCTATCCGTGACAAGCTGATCGAGCACACGCAGTATATCACTGAGCACGGCGATGATATGCCGGAAATCCGTGACTGGAAGTGGCCACACGCGGGCCCGGTTTCGCCGGAAGCGCCGAAGGAAACGAAAGATCCGACGGCGACACCAGATCAAACTGTGCGATCGGGTGCACCGGGCTAGGTGCGATCGCTTCTTTTCATCTGCGTGAATCCGCGTTAATCTATTGTCATCTGCGGTTAACAAATTCTCTTTTTTTAACCGCAGATGAGGGCAGATTAACACAGATTAACGCAGATGATTTAGATTAATTCAACAGGAGCGGTAATGCTGAAAGAAATAGAAATCCAAAATTTTAGGTGTTTTGAGCAAATCAAAATTTCGGGGTTTGAAAGAGTCAATTTAATCGGCGGTAAAAATAATGCCGGCAAGACAGCCTTGCTAGAAGCACTTTTACTGACTGTGGCTCCACAATCTAGAACTCTAACAATGCTAAGAGATTTTAGAAACGAGTCGTCAAAAAGCTTACCAGCTATGCCTAATAGAGGATGGAATACATTATTTTGTGTACCAGAAGAAAATAAATTTATAGTAATTTTTAGAAAAGAGGATAATAATAACCCCTATCAACTAGAAATATCGCTCAATAGCTCCGTGAATCTAAATCAGGTTTTGACTGGTGAAGGTGCAGAAAAAATAATAGATTATTTGTCGAGGGACGACTCACGTTTCTCTGGACTAACTATTAAGTTAACAAGAAACGGACAGGAACTTGCTACGTCCTCTTCTATAGCTGGTTCCCCGGGTCCAATAATTGCTAATAGCATTTCTACTACTGAGGGATTACCAATCATTCCATCCTTTCTCAGAATTTCAGGAAAAGAACTCACAGAAGCATACGATCGAGCGCGTTTGGATGACAAAGATAGCGAAGTTTTGAAAGCTTTTCAAACTATTGACCCTACGATCGAATCAGTAGAAAGTTTTTCAATTGGCGAACCCACACTTTACTTAAGAAGAAAGGGCGAAAAGCGTTTGCCTTTATCATTGTTTGGAGATGCCATGAACCGAGTTGCACAAATTATTCTTAAGCTGGTAAACAGCGAACACAAAATACTGCTAATTGATGAAATAGAGAATGGCATTCACTATACAAACCAGCAGAATTTTTGGAGAGTGTTATTTCGGTTGGCGGTTGAACTAGATACGCAGATTTTTGCTACAACTCACAGTTTAGAGATGCTGCAAGCATTTGCTTATGTTGGCTTAGAACTCAATCAGAAATGCAGCAGCGCATATTTTGAACTAGCCAAGAAACCGAAAACAGATCAAATAATCGGCATCCGGCGCGATTTAGAAACCTTGAATTACGCACTAGAACATAAAAAAGGAGTGAGAGGTGAGTAATATTATCATAGTAGAAAGTAAAAATGATGAAGCTTTTATGAAGGCAATGATTGAGGTTCTTAACTGCGACATACACGTAGAGGAACCTATTTGTATAGAGAATTATGAAAGTTTGAAAGGGTTGAGTGAAGAACAGTTAAAAAATACTTTAAACGAGTTAAAAGCCCAGATGCAAAAAAATGATGATATAGAAAAGATTGGGATTATTATTGATATTGACAACTATTCCGAGCCAGAGCGGTTAGAATGGGTAAATAAATGTATACAACAGGTGTTTAAATCTAATAAAACATTGTCAAGCACTAAACAATTTATCGATATTTGTGGAGATAATGGAACAAAGGCACAATTGGCTTGTTACTTTACCAATTTTGAAGGTAAAGGCGAACTGGAAACGCTTTTAAAGGGAATAAAGGCTAGAGAATCTCCTCATGCTGATTGTTTGGATAGTTGGAAAACTTGCATAGAAAGCAAGGGAAAGAAAATCAAGCAGAAAGATTTTGATAAATTCTGGGTTAACACCTATCTGAGGTTTGATACTTGCTCAAAGCAGGAGCAGAAACAAGCAGGAGGGAAATGCAGTATGTCTGGGTTTGATTATGTTATGAAACACAAAAAAGATATTTGGGATTGGGATAATCCTGCTCTCGATGATTTGAAGGAGTTTTTACACTCTTTTGCTAACATAGTAAAATTCACACACAATTAACTCATGAGCTTAAAAATCTACTTTGTACGACACGGTGAAACGACTTACAGCAAGACTGGCGGTTTCTGCGGCCATATCGATCCAGAATTAACGCCCGTAGGTTCTCAAATGGCAGAACAATTTGCCGCCACTTACGCAAAATTGCCTTGGGATGCTGTTTATGTCAGTCCGATGAAACGCACAATTGCCACTGCAAAACCTTTGTGCGATGCTGTGGGAATTGAAATGCAGCTTCGCGACGGACTGAGGGAGATTAATTACGGTAAGTGGGAGGGCAAAACAGTAGAAGCGGTCAAAAAAGAATACGAAGAAGATTATATTAATTGGCTGACTGAACCTGCTTGGAATGCACCGAATGGCGGCGAGACTTCCGTGGAAATTGCTAGCCGATCGTCGTTAGTTATCGCAGAAATTCAGGAAAAGTACAAGAGCGGTAATGTTTTGGTTGTCTCGCACAAGGCGACTATTAGAATTATTCTGTGCAGTTTGTTGGGGATTGATTTGGGACGTTATCGCTATCGCATTGCCGCTTTAGCAGCTTCTGTCAGTATTGTCAAGTTTGATGTTCGTGGCCCGTTGCTGGAGGTTTTGGGCGATCGATCGTACATGGATGAAACTCTGCGGAATTTACCCGGTACTTGAAATTACGGGTAGGGTGCGCGCACTGCCTACCCTGAGTGTCTGAAACTAAATCGCGCCTATGTAAGACAATCCTAAAATAGTACCTGCTCCCAAAATATGACCAAAGGCCATAGTTCCCACAACTGCACCCAAACTCAAACCGCCGAACATACTGGATGAGGGCATTGCTGGGCCTGTGTGAGGCTTTTGGATGGTTGATTTGCCGATCGCAATAGCTAAAATATTGCAAAGAATCATAATCAAACCGATCGTGGGGCTCCACTCTACGGTTCTGGCGACAGTGGCAAGTAAAATTGGTGTAAACATCGATCGGCTCCTTAAACTTTAGTAAATGAAAATCTGCATAGAAGATATATCAAAAGAATGCAACTGTTAGCTACACATTGCATTAAGAGTTAATTTTTCGACATATTTCTTAATAATTTTCCCAGGATCTCAAGGTTTCTTAGTCTGTGCAGGCGGACGAAAGTTTGACAAGACGCGATTTCAATTGCCTAGCGATCGAAAGAACGAATCAACAGGACATAATAAAGCATGAAAATACTGGTGTTAAATGCGGGTTCTAGCAGTCAAAAGAGCTGTCTTTACGAGTTAAACGATGTCCTGCCCGATCGACCTTTGCAACCCCTCTGGTCAGCTCAAATTGATTGGACTCACCAGCAGGGTATCGCAGAGTTGAAAGTCAAAACAGCAAAAGGCGATCGACTTGAAGAGGAGTTTGCCTCAGACTCTCGCAAAGATGCTATTTCTCGAATGCTAGAGACTCTGTGGCAGGGTAAAACTCAAGTTATTAATAGTTTAAAGGAGATTGATATTGTCGGCCACCGCGTGGTACATGGCGGGCAAGACTATCAGCAAAGTACGTTAATTTCGCCGGATGTTAAAAAGGCGATCGCCCGTTTATCAGTTTTCGCCCCTGTCCACAATCCGGTTAACCTCGAAGGCATCGAAGCCCTTGAAAAAATCCTTCCAAATGTGCCGCAAGTAGCAGTATTTGATACCGCTTTTCACGCACAATTGCCGCCCGCAGCCTTTGTTTATCCCGGCCCCTATGAATGGCTGGAAAATGGGATTCGGCGCTACGGTTTTCACGGGATTAGCCATCAATATTGCGCGCGTCGGGCCGCCGACATTCTGGGTCGAGATTTGGCAGATTTGCGGTTGATTAGCTGTCATTTGGGCAACGGATGTTCTCTGGCGGCCATTCGCGGTGGCTGGAGTGTTGACACGACGATGGGATTTACGCCTTTGGAAGGTTTAATGATGGGAAGTCGATCGGGTTCGATCGATCCAGGCATCCTCATTCATCTATTAAAACAATCCGATTTTACTGCTGAGAAACTTGATGGTATTCTCAATCGAAATTCTGGTTTAAAAGGGATTTCTGGGGTGTCTAGCGATCTGCGGCAGATAGGAGATGCGATCGCCCAAGGTAATCAGAGAGCTCAACTTGCTTTGGATATTTACATCCATCGTTTGCGTGCCGGAATTGGTGCCATGCTAGCGAGTTTAGGAGGGTTGGATGCTTTAATTTTTACGGCGGGAGTTGGGGAAAATTCTGCTGTTGTGCGGGCTGCTGCTTGCGAAGCTTTTGGATTTATCGGGTTAAAATTGGATGGGGATAAAAATCAACAGTCACCGATTGATCAAGATATTGCGACAGTGGATTCAGCGGTGAGAATTTTGGTAATTCATACACAGGAGGATTGGGAAATTGCGCGAGAATGCTGGAAAGTTTATCACTAATTTATTTTATTAATTCCTACAACAGCAATGCCCACTCAGCTTCGCAGAATGCTCAACAATCACGATCTGCGTCACCGAAATTTATCTAATTCATCTGCGTTTATCTGTGTTGATCTGCCCTCATCGGCGGTAAAAAAAAGAGAATGTATTCACCGCAGATGACAATGGATGGACGCGGATTTACGCAGATAAAGAGAGGTAGAGACGTTTATTCTTCCATTTTCCCTGAAACATCATTACTCTTTCAGCCCTGCTGTGGGTTGATGGTGGCGCCGATTACAAAACTTGCCTGGGGCGATCGGAATTTCAATAATAAACTCGCTCCCCTCTCCGGGTGCAGAAACGCAAGTCAATTTTCCGCCATGAGAACTGACAACAATCGAGTGAGAAATAGACAATCCCAAACCAGTTCCCGAACCCACAGGCTTAGTTGTAAAAAATGGATCGAATATCTTGTGCAGCACCTCAGTGCTTATCCCCGGCCCGCTGTCGGCAATTCTAATTATGACAGAATTCCTGTCAGTCACCTCTGTAGAAATTGTAATCGTAGGCTGGTGATGAGAGTTTGGCGGGTAATCTCTTGCTACGAGGAGAGCATCGATCGCATTGGTGAGAATATTCATAAACACCTGATTGAGTTGTCCGGCGTAGCATTCCACCAGGGGTAGAGAACCGTAGTTTTGAATCACCTCAATAGACGGTCGTTCCGGTCTATTTTTGAGGCGGTGTTGCAAAATCAGTAGGGTGCTGTTAATACCCTCATGGATATCCACTGCTTTAAAATCTGCTTCGTCCATCCGTGAAAAGTTCCGCAAAGACAGGACAATTTGGCGGATGCGATCGGTACCCATCTTCATCGAAGACAGCATTTTGGGCAGGTCTTCTTGCAAGAACTCCAGGTCGATTTCTTCGGCTACGATTTGAATTTCGTCAGCAGGGTTAGGATAGTGCTGTTGATAAAGCTGCACGAACTTTAACAAATCTTGGGTGTATTGCTGTGTATGGACGAGGTTGCCGTGAATGAAGTTGACCGGGTTGTTAATTTCGTGGGCGACTCCACCAACCATTTGCCCCAAACTAGACATTTTTTCGCTATGAATTATCTGTGATTGGGTGCGTTGCAATTCACTTAGGGCGTTTTTGAGTTCAACGGTGCGGTATTCCACCCGGTCTTCTAATTCTGCATTACTTTTTTCTAAGGCGGTAAACGATTCGCGCAGTTGTCTTGCCATCTGGTTAAAGGAGTTGGCAAGGGCATTGAGTTCTTGAATACGGCTGTCTTCTACAGCTTGGTCGAAGTTGCCAGATGTTATTGCCTCACTCGCCCGATTCAGTCGCAGAATCGGACGCGCAATCCAGCCGGAGGTGAGAACGCCCATCCCACAAGCTACCCCCAATGCTGCTAAGCAGAGCAAGATTGTGGTGCGAGTATTGCTATCAATCTGTGCCATGAATTCGCTTTCTGGCACACTCACCACCACTAACCAATCCAATCCATATTGGTCGCGCCAGGGAGTGAGTTGCACATAGTAGAGTTCTCCCTGAAAATCAAGTCGGAGATCCGTGTCTCCAGAAATGGATTGAAACCCTTTGAAGCGTTGCTGGATTTGTTTGGCAATTCCCTGCACTATGGGATTGGGACTGTCGATCGCCTTCAAACGCCGAATCTCGTCTTTAACGGTGGTAAAGGGTTGTTCTTTCGCAGAATTTGCGATCAACAGCCCATTTCGTTCCATGATGAAAACCTGCCCTGAGCTACTGACATCTATATTCCGTAAGAAATCGCTCAGTTTCAACAGATGGATATCGACTCCAACCATTCCTAGCAAGCGATTATTTGTGTCATAGATGGGGCGACCCGCCGAGGCAACAATATAAGGATGACCGGGATAATTCCAGGTATAGATCCGCGACCAAATAGGTTTACCTGCTTTCACGGGTTCGGCGTACCAGGGTTCAGTAAAGCTACTCCAATTAGTTACACTAACGATACGGGTACGATTACCCCGGTCATCGGTGGCGTAGGTTTGGAGATTGTTTAGAGGTTTAGGACTCCAATCATCGATCACGACGTTTTTGCCGTCGTAGCGTGCGGCTCCGGCCCCATAACCAGTCGTCAGTCCGATGCCGATGTAAGTCAGGTCATAGGCCTGCATTTGGTGCCAGAAATACTTACCGACGGTTTGGCGATCGCGCACATCTAGCAATCCCATCCGAATCGCATCGGCGTTAATCCGAATCACTTGATGCGGAATAGATAAATAAGCATTCAGATGTTGATTCACCGTACTGCTGGTTCGATCCATCAACCGATCCGCCAAATCGTTTACCGCTTTTTGCCCATTTTTGAACGACAAATATCCCACCAGACCGACCGCTCCAAAGATTTGCAAAACAAATGGCACGATCAGTATGAGCTGCAATCCGATCGCCTTAGTTTTGCCGAAGTGACGTATTTTCATGCTCTAAAATTACTTTTATTTGAGTATGATCTACTATCTACCGTTCGATCATGAAGATACAAACAATATTTACTTTTTTAATTAAAAATCTGACAGTTTTTATGCTTTGCCGGAGCATCCCTCGTCGTAATGAAAAGTCCTCAGTGCGGCTGCAAAAGGGCGATCGCGCTTTTGTCGAAACCAGAGCGATCGACTTTAATGCAGAGTTTTCGCCGAGCTTGAATTGCGAATTCAAAGTTTAGTAAATGCAAGGCGTGGCCGGATTGTTAAGGGTTGCTAGCTGGGATTGATTTGGGGATGTTGCTTGATAGTAGGGCCGATTACAAAACTTGCCTGGGGGCGATCGGAATTTCAATAATAAACTCGCTTCCCTCTCCGGGTGCAGAAACGCAAGTCAATTTTCCGCCGTGGGAACTAACAACAATCGAATGAGAAATAGACAATCCCAAACCAGTTCCCGAACCCACGGGCTTAGTTGTAAAAAATGGATCGAATATCTTGTGCAGCACCTCAGTGCTCATTCCCGGCCCGCTGTCGGCAATTATAATGATGACAGAATTCCTGTCAGTCACCTCTGTAGAAATTGTAATCGTAGGCTGTTGATGAGAGTTTTCCGGGCAATCTCTTGCTACGAGGAGAGCATCGATCGCATTTGTCAAAATATTCATAAATACCTGATTCAACTGAGACGCATAACAAGTAATTAGGGGTAGCGTGCTGTAATTTTTAATCACCTCAATTCCCAAACGCCCGCCCTCTTTTCTCAGGCGCGGTTGCAGCAACATCACCGTACTGTCTATGCCTTGATGGATATCTACCGACTTCATTTGCGCTTCGTCGAGGCGAGAGAAATTCCGCAAGCTTAGCACAATATCTCGGATTCTTTCCGCTCCTACTTTCATGGAATCCAGCAGCTTTTGCAAATCCTCGCTCAAAAATTCCAGCTCAATTGTTTCTATTTCTTCTACAATTTCATCAGCAGGTTCGGGATAGTGCTGCTGGTAAAGATCAATCAATTTTAGCAAGTCTTTAACGTATTCGCTAGCCGGATTAAGATTGCCGTAGATGAAACTTACAGGATTATTAATTTCGTGAGCTACACCAGCCACCATTTGCCCCAAACTAGACATCTTTTCCGTTTGGATTAATTGAGCTTGAGTTAGTTTCAACTCGCGCAAAGTTTGTTCTAAACGCTCGTTTTTTTCATTTAACTCCTGCGTCCGCTCTTGCACTTTCTGTTCCACCGAGTTGTAAAGCAGAGCATTTTCCAAAGAAATAGCAACTTGGGAAGAAAGCAACCTTAAAACTTCCAATCTGTGGGGAGTAAATGCTCCGACAGTCAAATTGTTTTCTAAATAAAGAATGCCGATCAGTTTGCCTTGATTGATGATTGGAGTACACAAAATAGATTGCAGTTTGTGTTTAGCGATGTAAGGATCGGCTGTGAATAGTCCCTCAGCCGCCGCATTGCTCAACACCAAATCCGAGCGAGTCCTTTCCACATAATTAATCACCGTCACAGGTAAATCATGATATTCTCCAACAGGCGTAAATTGCAGAACAGCTACATCTTCAGCAAATACTGAGGCTTTAGCAGAAATCAACAGTTGACCATCTCTAACTAAAATTAGAAAACCTAATTGAGCACCCGCATTTTCTAAGGAGATTCTCATTAAAGAAGCCAGCAACTTATCGAGGACAATTTCGCTAGAAATCGCCAGAGAGGCTTTCATTACCGTTGCCAAATCCAGCACTCTCGCATCGCTGCCAGTAGAAGTATGAATAGTTGTAGTAGTTTGACTGTTGTTAAAACTTCCGTTGATTGGCGTCATTTCCCGCAACTGCGGATACTTCTGTTCTAAATCTTCTACTTTGCGAACTGCACCCCAGCGCAAGTAGCACGAGTGAGCTTCGCGCAAGTGGATTTTGGCATATTGATACTTGCCTTTACTCAACCAAAACTTAGCTGCTAGTTCATTAGCTAGCGCTTCATTTTGGACAAACTCATTGTCTTGGGCTAAATTTATAGAGAAATCGTACAGTTCGACAGCTTCTGAATCTTTCTTGGAAATTCGGGCTATTTCTGCTTGTACTAAAAGGTACTTGTGCAGAAAATTTTCTGCACAGTTGTCTGCCCAAATTTTCATCTGTTTTTGGTTTTCCTCTAACTTTTCCAAGTATTCCTTTTGCTTGTCTTCTGAAACATTTGGGAAAACAGCGGCTAAAGTTAGAGAAAAGAAAAAATTCCATTCGGTAGCGGGTATCGCTCCGGTAATAAAAGATAGCTGTTTTTCTACTTCAAAAGCTAGTTGTAGGGCTTCGTTGAAGTTGCCGTACCAGTACATTACCTGGCATTTGCGAATCTGATAAAGGCAGAGCGAGTACAAATTTTGATGAGCTTGACAGTTGTGTACGTATTCAGCTTCGCTGATATCTTCGCTTTCAAATACAAACTTTTCAGGAGTTAGTTTGCTCAAGTTACGCAGGATTAACTCTACCCCTAATAATATATCCGTTACGAGCTGATTTTTGGTCTTTTGGCTGAACTGCAAATACCTGCTCGTATCGACCAGAATTTGCGAGATTTCTTTACCTTGAAAAAATGAGTTAGCTATGCGGTTGGACAGGATATAACCCGCATACTCTAAATCTCCTGATTCTAAAGCTGCTTGATATCCTTCATTGCTGATTGCGTGGGAATCTTTGATGTGATTGAACCAGTAATAAAAAATACTGACCAAGGATGAACAAGCTCTGCATTTCAAGCCGATATTGCCAGATTTTTCGCTGAGATTCAGCGAGAGCAAGCCGAATTGATACGCAGCTTTGTAATCTCCCGAAACTGCGTTTAAGAACATACCGTAGCCAGCATAGCAAAGAGAAGCTTCGGGTACTAAACCGTATTGTAGAGAAAGATTGACTCCTTTTAAAACGCTGACTTTCCACAAGTCGGGATTTTTGAGGTACGCCGATGTCAGCAAGTTTGTAATTAATTTGACTGCAACTTTTTTGTCGGGTACAGTCATTTCGGGGGCGTCAATTAGGGAAGCTATTTCTCTACCGGCTAAAATATTTGTGGCTGTTGTAAATTCTTCGGATATGACTTTTTGTAGCCCGTCTAGCGGCAAGTCAATGCCTAGCAAGTCCAAAGCTTGGATTCCGGCTTTAACGGCTTCTTCGTACTTCGCCCGTAGGGTGTACTGCACGATCAGCAGGTTGTAAATTTCTACTTTTTCTAAGGGCGATCGCGCTTTTTCCAGAGTTATATTAATAAATTCTTCAGAATTCTCGAAATAACCGTTTAAATACTCAACATTTGCCCGCTCCATGTGCAAGGCAAAGGCTAAATCGTAGTGGGCATCCCACATATCGGCGCTCAAACCATCCATGCCTGCAGTCAAATACTGCAAGGCAGCAACATAAGCAGTGGCATCTTTGGCTCTGCGGGCCGCGTCTAAATTCAGCGTTGCCAGTTCAATTAATTCTCGATCGTCTTTAATTAGCGATCGAGCCACATTCAAGTGATCGACTAATTCAAAGATTCTGTCAGCGCGATATTCAGCCGGGGTGTTTTCTAGGATTTGCCTGCCTATTTTCAGGTGAACTGCCTTTTTTTGCGAGTCGTCGATCAGAGCGTAAGCGGCTTGCTGTACGCGATCGTGCAAAAATTTATAATTCAGAATTAATAGCGGAAATAGCACGTAATCTAATGACTTGCTTTCCAATTCCGAAGTTGGCAGAATCAGTCCCGACTTAATCGCCGGCAACAGGTGAGAAAAAGTTTCCGAGGCTTCTTTTTCATGAATTAAAGAAAGAGTATTTAAGTCAAATTCGTTGCCCAAACAAGCCACTAAACGCAAAACTTGCTGCGTTGAACTTGGCAGTTTTCTCAATTTTTGTACCATCAAATCTACTACATTGTCAGTGATAGCGCACTGCTCAATTTGAGTCATATCCCAATGCCAGCCGCCCTTGCTCCCCGACTGGGGCGGGTGAAAAACTAGCAGGTTTTCCTGATACAATGTTTGCAGGAATTGATTGACAAAAAAAGGATTGCCGTCGGTTTTGCTGATTACCAATTCAGCTAATGGTTTGACAGATTCTCGATCGCTGTGCAAAGTCTCGGCAATCAAATGAGTTATGTTTTCCACCCCCAGTGGCGACAAAGCAATCTGATTAATGATAGCTTCCTGATTCCGCAGCGTCTCCAAAGTCATCATTAAAGGATGAGTGGGACTAACTTCATTATCCCGATAAGCACCAATTAAAAACAGATATTGCGTAGCTTCATCTGTCATCATCAATTCGATCAATTTGAGAGTAGCCGAATCAGCCCACTGCAAATCGTCGAGAAAAATGACCAGCGGATGTTCTGGCTGGCAAAATACGCGAATGAAATTTTGAAATACTAAATTAAAGCGGTTCAGAGATTCCGTCGGTCCCAATTCAGCTACAGGAGACTGAGCTCCGACAATTAGTTCAACTTCGGGAATGACATCAATAATAATTTGCCCGTTTTGACCGAAGGAACTGCGGAGTTTTTCGCGCCAAACTGCTAATTGAGCTTCGCTTTCAGTTAACAGTTGCCGCACCAATTCCGAAAAAGCGCTGACAACGGCCGAGTAAGGAATAGTTCGCTTGTACTGGTCAAACTTTCCCCAAATAAAATATCCACGTCTGCGAGTGATAGGTTTGTCTAAAATCTTCACCATTGCAGATTTGCCAATGCCGGAATAACCGGCAATCAGCATCATCTCGCTGCGGGATTTATGCTGTCCTCTCGCCAAAACTGACAAGGGAATTTCTTTTTTCGATTTGCTCTCTTTTTTGATGACAGAAATTTGAGAATTGTCGGTGCGGTAGCCTCGATTATTTGTGGCTGCTACCCGTTCAAATGCCGCTAAAAGAGTTTCAACTTCTCGCTGTCTGCCGTAAAGTTTTTGAGGGATTTGAAATTTGTCGGAAATATCTTGGCTGCCGAGAGGAAACTCAGAAACAACCCCAGAGGTTTGCCACTGAAACAGGCAGGATTCCAAATCGGCTTTTAGTCCCCAAGCACTTTGATAACGCTCCTCAGCGGTTTTTGCTAACAATTTCATCACAATATCTGAAACAGCTTTAGGAATTTCTGGGACTATTTCAGCGAGAGGTACTGGCTGTTTGGCGATGTGACAGTGAACTAACTCCATGGGATCTGTAGTGGGAAAAGGGAGTTGTCCTGCCAGGATTTCATAGAATGTCACGCCGAGGGAATAAAAGTCGGTGCGGTAATCGACTACCCGGTTCATTCTGCCGGTTTGTTCGGGCGACATATAGGCTAAAGTGCCTTCTAAAAAATTAGGGTTTTTATTGGGAATATTTTCCAGGTTGGATGCAGTTGAGATGCTAAAATCTATGAGTTTAACTTGTCCTGTAGCAGGATTAAAAACTATATTAGAGGGGTTGATATCTTTATGAATTACATTTTTTCCGTGAATTTCTCCCAAAGTTTCAGCAACTTTGATAGCCGTAGTCAGAAATCCTAAAATGGTAAATTTTTGGGAAGCCATAAATATTTTTAAAGATTCCCCGCCAAAATCTTCTAAGATCATTGCCAGACTATTTCTAACCTGTTGCAATTTATACACTTTCACAACTCCGTCCAACAGGCTTAAGTTGGCAGTGATCTCATATTCGCGCTTGTATCTATTAAGTTCTTCAGGAGTCGGATAGTCTTCTTTGATAAGTTTGATAATAACAGGTTGGTTGTTCTGCTCGTTGTGACCGCGGTAAACCAGGGAAGTGCTGCTTTCATAAATGAGAGCGAGAACTGCAACGCCGGGAATTGCCATCATAGTTGGGTTCTCTCAAATTAGGTGTGCTTGGTCAATGTTACAGGACTGACGCGCGGCGGGCTAGAAACCCGGTTTCTTCGTTGCTAGTCGTTGACAAACCCAAGATTTTATCGTGTAAATCGGGTTTCTTTTCGTAAATCCTATGTTATTCTTCATTATCGCTCAAGAGCTATCTTTTGGGATGTGTGGGAAAGCAGGCCTTGACAGCAAAGAGCTACTGCTGACAAAAGCACGCTGGGGCTTTCGTCACCTCAGCAGTTAGGTAAACAAGATCACAAATACAGGATTTGTGCAAGGATTTACTCTAATGCTCGATCGCCATGCTGACAACCAAATCATCTCCGATTCCAAGCAATCGCTTGACTTTAGGGGAGCTTAACCACATCTCGTGAAAATATGCAAGTGGTGAAAGATGTATTTTTTTCCGTGAGAAGGCCCGAATTGTGGGTGCTTTAAAAAAATCGGCCGGTGCAAATCTTAACTATAATTGGCGACCGAGGCGCTGAGGGAAGTAAGTGTTGCTTCGGAATCTGAAATTTTCTTCAGTTCTATCTATTTTGACCATCGATTAACAATACTAACTGACCTAAATTATCCAAAATACAAGCGCCCGGATTCATTCCTTCGCAGACTCAGGACCCAGAAATAAAAAACCTGTATCCCATAAAGGAACCCCCGAATTTATCCGTGGGGTCAATCCTTCAATTCTAAAATCTAAAATCTAAAATCTAAAATCTAAAATCGATTGACCGTTTGAGCAGAGTAAATTTGACAAAAAATGCTGAATTATTGCACCTTGTCTGGTGCGAGGCAGCGAACCCTACATTAATCAAATTTGCCTAACTCTTAAGAAAATTTTAGGAAAGATTAAGAATTATTGCCATAAAACCCAGGTAAAGTGGTTTAAATTGCGAGTCAAATGCCAAGCAGACAAAGCGTTTGAGCATTTCCCAAATGTGTAAATCCTCAGAAACTTAGTATTTCTCAAGGATTCATCCGGTGAGAAAATCAGAAACAACCTTAAAATTTAGCAGTAATCGCCCGATCGGGCAATTCTCAACCAGCACCAGGAAAAAAACCTATGAAATTGGCTTATTGGATGTACGCAGGCCCAGCCCACATCGGCACTTTGCGCGTCGCCACTTCCTTCAAAAACGTCCATGCAATCATGCACGCACCGATTGGAGACGACTATTTTAACGTCATGCGTTCCATGCTGGAGAGGGAACGGGATTTCACTCCAGTAACTACCAGCGTCGTTGACAGACACGTACTGGCGCGGGGTTCGCAAGAACGGGTGGTGGACAACATCACCCGCAAAGACAGAGAAGAACACCCAGATTTAATCGTGCTCACCCCGACTTGCACCTCCAGCATTCTGCAAGAAGACTTGGAAAACTTCGTGGAACGAGCTCAATTGGATGCCAAAGGCGATGTATTGCTGGCGGATGTTAACCATTATCGGGTAAACGAACTGCAAGCTGCCGATCGCACTTTGGATCAAATCGTCCAATTTTACATTAACAAAGCCCGCAAAAAAGGCGATTTAGTAGAAGCCAAAAGCGAAAAACCATCTGTCAACATTATCGGTATGTCTACGCTGGGTTTCCACAACCAGCACGACTGCACCGAGTTGAAACGTTTGATGGCAGATTTGGGCATTGAAGTCAACGAAGTTATTCCCGAAGGTGCTTCGGTTCACAACTTAAAAAGACTGCCGCGCGCTTGGTTTAACTTGGTTCCTTATCGGGAATTGGGGATGATGGCCGGGGAGTATTTGCAAAAAGAATTCGGCACGCCGATGGTGGATATTACGCCGATGGGTGTGGTAGAAACGGCGCGCTGTATCCGCAAGATTCAGCAAGTTTTGAATGCTCAAGGTGCGGATGTTGATTACGAAAACTTTATTGACCAACAAACTCGGTTTGTGTCGCAGGCTGCTTGGTTTTCGCGATCGATCGACTGCCAAAACTTAACTGGCAAAAAAGCCGTCGTATTTGGCGATAATACGCACGCTGCGGCGATGACGAAGATTTTGGCTCGCGAGATGGGAATCCACGTTGTGTGGGCTGGAACCTACTGCAAACACGACGCTGACTGGTTCCGGGAACAGGTAAGCGAGTATTGCGATGAAGTGCTGGTGACGGACGATCACGGGGCGATCGGAGATGCGATCGCCAAAGCGGAACCTTCGGCAATTTTCGGCACCCAAATGGAACGCCACGTAGGTAAGCGGTTGGATATTCCCTGCGGCGTAATTGCTGCACCGATTCACGTCCAAAATTTCCCGATCGGCTACAAGCCATTTTTGGGTTATGAAGGCACGAATCAGTGCGTAGATTTAGTCTACAATTCCTTCACTTTGGGAATGGAAGACCACTTGCTGGAAATCTTCGGCGGCCACGATACCAAGGAAGTGATTACGAAGGGTATTTCGGCTGATTCTGATATGGGTTGGACGAAGGATGGACAGGCTGAGTTGAATAAAATCCCTGGCTTTGTGCGGGGTAAGGTGAAGCGGAATACTGAGAAGTTTGCGCGCGATCGGGGGATTGATAAGATTACCGTTGAGGTTCTTTACGCGGCGAAGGAATCTGTCGGCGCGTAGTTAGTTGATGGGGTGGGCATTTGGCCCACCTTACTCAAAATGCAAAACTGCTTTAAGCAGGAATGAACTTTTCTATACGAGATAGTAGATTAAGGGCCAAATCATCTTCTTCTATCACATCTCGGTTTAATCTCTCTTGAAGTAGCCAAATAAGATGATTTACCGAAACTTCCTTAACTTTGATATTACCGTAATCACTGATTTCTCGCGTTTGACCTAGAGTAATAATCCAAACTTGTTTGCTTTTGCCATCAATTCTAAGAGTTTTTTTCTTTTGTACACCGTCTGAAGATCTCAGGTTAAATGTCAACTGAGCCTGCTCAAGCTTATTTATATAGTTTTCAATCTGGTCTTTTTTATATTCTTCAAAACCCTCCCTGAGCGTGCAATCATACATTACTGCAAGGTTGCCAATAATGAAAAATCCATCGGCTCTACCAGCTTGGTTTCTTTTGTCATATTGATAGAGATAATGGATGCCCAAATTTTTCAGTAATAAAAAAGTCAAGTCCTCAAATTCACTTGAGCTGGTTGTATGTACTATTCGCTTAAATTGCTCAATTATTTGGTTTTTAAGTTCATTACAGGTGATAGGAGTGGGGAGCAACTCAGCAGGAGTATTATTTTGCTCTATTTGGTCAACATCAAGAAGTTGGATTCTATTGGCAAATCGTCTCCCATCTTCGCTCTCACCAATGGTAAAGGTAACTGCATCGCCTACTTTCAAACTTTCAAATTTATTATCTTCTACTTCCTTGGCTATAAAATAGAGTTCTTGAGTGCTTCCCTCAAGCGTAATGTAACCCCATTTTTTGTTAGTAAAAATATTTTTTACATACCCAGGAAAACGAAGTTTTGTTGTAGAAAACCGATGATATCCTTCGCTGACTAATTCTATTTTATTAGCAAAAAACCGCTGGCCATCCTTGCTTTGACCAACAGTAAAAGTAACGACATATCCCGGCTTCAAAGTTCCAAATTTATCGTGTTCAACTTGTGAAGCGATAAAATAAAGGTCATCAGTTTTATCATCGGGGGAAATGAATCCGCCTCTTTTATCACTAAAAATTTTTACCACTCGTCCTTGAAAACGGCTTGTCTCTGAAATTTCCCCCATTTTTGGCCTCGAATACTGAACGATGATTGAGAAAGTAATATTTTATCTGAAAATGATTAAATCTCTCGTAACTTTAGAATCAGCTTGAAAGAGTATTTGCTACAATTGATTTATCAAATAAGTATACCTTAGATATTATAAGCCAATCCACACATAATAAAATGGTAGCCCTGCATTGTCAGGACTACCCGATCGCACTTATCGCAATTGATGAAAATTAGCATCCGCGCCCGCAGTTGGCGCACAATATTTAAAATAATTCTCTGCTTTGTTCTGGCGATCGCCTGTTAGTACATAAGTCCTCTCAGCAATCCAAAGTGCCACTTATTTAATTGTCCGTCGGCTAGTCAGTTGCAGGGAAACTAAAAAAAAATATCATTCTCAGTAACGAGCTTTCGACTATACATTCAATCCTCTGGTGGGGCGGGCTTCTAGCCTGCCCCTAAAAGCTTATTGAGAATAGTGCCCGATCTCAGGGGAAACGGAAATTGCATCCAAGGATTTCCTCCTTGAGGCCAATTGTGAAAACTGTACTGTTCGATCGCCCTAATCAATCCAACTTACCTAGATTAGACGCATCAACATCTTTTAAAGGAATGACTTATGAACTTCACAGCAAGACTCACACAAACCAGCTTACTCGGTTTAATGCTATTTGCCAGCAATCCAGCGGCAACCTTTGCTCTAGGACAATCGAACACAAGCACTGCACCAACAGCGTCTCGCACTCAGTCTCCGATTGAAACCATACAAATAGCTAATGTATCCACTCCCCAAAAACTGGTGAGGGATTTTTGTGCTCGCAAAAGACAGAAAGTGGAAAACTATTTCGAGACCAGCAACTTTCGGATTTATCTGTGCTACAACCACGCCAATCAAGTATATTACTACGGCGTTAAAAAGAGTAACGGCAGCACGATCGCCCTGCGTGCTCGAACTGAAGAGGGGACTGGTTACGTGGCCAAAAATGGCACCTACGATTACATTGTTACAGGAGCTAGCCTTAGTATTTATAACAAAGGTAAACGCATTCTCGAACAACGAGTGATTCGCTCCCTTTAGCATTTAAATGCGATCGGGCTTTCAAGCCCCGACTTCTTCAAAAAGCCGGGGATATAACAGAATATCTGGCTTTTCTGCTGAGGCAGACGAAAGTTTGTGTAATTTAACCTCGAACTCAAATGACTGGCGCTTCGCCACATTTGAGTTTGAGGTTAACAGGTTTAAACCGCAGAATAATCTCAAAATAAAAAAACCCTCCCCAACAAGGAGAAGGGAGGGTGAAAAGACAGTGAGAAATTTAAGTTTTTGCAGAATTAACAATAAGGAGTTACATCTTCGCCACACTCGTCAGCCAAATAACACAAAGCTCGAAAGCGCAGCCCAACGATTTGCTCGTAAAGCGGATTTAACTTGCACAGTGGCGGAATGGATAATAAAGTGCGATCGCCCACGAGGAAAATTTCTACAATATCAGATGAGCCAATTTTGCTCTCCTGCAAAAAATTATGTCAACCTCTACGAAAAGGCAGCATCCCGCTCTTGTTGCGCCCGTCGGGCCTTAAAATGGTTTAGCGAAGCATCCCCAATTCAGATTTAATCATCCCGCTCTCCTGCACAACAGCCGATGCTGCTTCCCCCAAAATTTTGTGTGCGGCAGTCGTCGGATGAATGCCGTCCCAAAACAAAAATTGATCGGGACTACCACAAACACCTCCACCCGATAAACACGCACTCGTCACATTAGTCAAGCCATATTTAGCCGGGTTTGCGATCGCTTCCCGATAAAGCGCATTAGCATCCAGAGTCGCAATCTTTAAGTCAGAATGCTGTTGACTTAATACCTTAACCGTCCGCCTCAAACCCTGATTGTGTGCTTGTGTTAATGCAGTCAGCCTTGCAGAATTAGCGCCTGTTCGCGTCGCCGGTAACTGCCCCAAATCTGGTAAATTTGCCAGCAGGATATTTTTGGCACCCACATCAGCAAGAGACGCGATCGCCCTCGCCACATTTTCAACGGGAAGATTAGCATTATTTACCCCCTGCAAATAATCATTGGCACCCGCCCACAGTACATACAGCGCATGAGGATTTGCCTGTTTTTGGGATTTAGTCCATGACTGAACTTGAGCTAACAAACCAGGGACAAGGCTATTGCGATCGCTCCCCGTTGTTGCACCTCCATAGGCAAAATTAGTGACTCGTTCAGGCGGCAACTTTAGGCGATCGGCAAGATACTCTACCCAAACTTTACCATTTGAGTAACGCCCTTGAAAGTAAGTCGAACGAGGCGGATATTGACCCCCGCTCGCTCGAAACACCGTTCCCATATCCGAAAGACTGTCCCCAAATACATAAATTTCATTGACAGCCTCAGAACTTTGAGCTGATAGGGTGAGTGCAACCATAAAAGATAAAACCGCAATAATTACGGCAAAAAACGTTTTTTTTAACACTTGGTATTAGTTAGATCCTTGAAATGTTTGATAATTTGTACCGTTATTTACCAAGTTCGTGATTTTGACATTTAGTCTTAGTGATATTCTTGAAATCGCTTAAATATTTGCATCAATTACTAATATATCAATTTTGTAAAAAAAATGTGGGTAGTAAAGCTGAACTTTAATTGCGGTTTGCCTCACTCCACTGCTCAACCTACATAGATTGGTGATGTCCTTGACACTTTTCTAATGGTATCTAGCTCATAGCGCTGTGGCGGGGACAAAACCGTACATATTTTGGGAGATTACCCAATAAAGTTAGGCAAGAGGCGAACCACGAAAACCTCCCAAACACCTACCCTTGAGGTAAAGATAAATAAAAAAAGAATGGATTTAAAGATGATTTACTCGACGATCGAGAAATTGAGCGCACTTTTTATCCCGGAAAGCCTGCACAAAACAAAAACCCTCCCCAACAAGGAGAAGGGAGGGTGAAAAGACAGTGAGAAATTTAAGTTCTTGCAGAATTAACAATAAGGAGTCACATCCTCGCCACACTCGTCAGCCAAATAACACAAAGCACGAAAGCGCAGCCCAACCACTTGCTCGTAAAGCGGATTTAACTTGCACAGCGGCGGAATGGATAATAAAGTGCGATCGCCAACTTTGACTTCCCGCTCAAACGGACACTGGCTGGGAATAAACTTACACAGCAACCGAGCCAACTTTTGACTTTTAATTGCAGTGTTATCAAGCCATTGTTTTAGCGGATGCAAGGGGTCAAAGTGTGGCTTTTGACCGTAAGGTTGAGAATTTGTAGCGACATTAACGGCTGTTTCTTGTTTGCCAAATCCTACCCAATTTGGCAGAGTTCGGTAGGAGACTGTATGATCAAATACGTTCATTTTGCTCTGTTCCTCTTTAATAACGAGGTGCCAAGAACTCTCTGTAGAGCTTGTGCTATATTATCTACAATCAGTATCTACAGCATCTCGTTTTGCTTTACCGGATTGAACTTCTAAAATTCATGACTTAGGGCGAGAAAAGTAGTTCCTGATTTTTTTTAGTCACGGTGTGCGATCGAAAAAGTGTCCTCATTTCAAGCCCAACAATTGATTGATAGGGTAAAAATTCTGTCTTCTACGTTTTAGCTTCAACCTTGGGTTGAGTCTCCTTTTGTAGTTCAATTACAATTGTGACGCATCGAGGTGAATTATCCTATACGTGTAAATGCGGAATTTTTAATAAAACTTATAATATTTCTAAATAAGCTCTGCTGCAAAAAACCCTGAAACCTCGACCCAACAATCTTTGCTCGCGATCGCTCAGAAACTCCTACAATAAGAAATAATCGGTATCACCGCCCTCACCACCCATGAGCAACCCAGAAACCAAAGCTATCACCCGCGAATTGCAAAGCCACGCCGCTATTCTCGGCGGCTTCGTCTCCCTCCTCTGGATTATCGAAATTGTCGATGCCTTCCTGTTCGGAGGCAGGCTGGATGTCTACGGAATCCGCCCCCGCAGCCTCGAAGGACTTCAAGGCATCCTGTTGATGCCTTTTCTGCACCGCAATTTTGCTCACTTAGCCGCCAATACCCTCCCTTTTGTGACATTGGGTTGGTTGATTATGCTGCGAGAAATTAGCGACTTTTTTATCGTGAGTGCCGTCACTGTGCTAGTCAGCGGATTCGGAGTTTGGCTGACCGGCGCGCCTAATTCAGTTCACATTGGTGCCAGCGGATTAATCTTTGGTTACTTCGGCTTCTTGCTGCTGCGGGGCTATTTTGAACGCAGCTTTACCTCTATTTTGGTATCTTTAATTGTCGGTTTCTTCTACGGCAGTTTAATTTGGGGAGTTTTGCCCTCGCAGCCGGGAGTTTCCTGGCAAGGGCATTTCTTTGGCTTTGTTGGCGGGGTATTAACAGCCCAAATTTTGGGCCGGCAGAAACGACGAGTTAACTAGAATAAGACTGAGGCTGCATCCTATCATCACCTTGGTTTATTGCTCATAAATTATCTAAAAGCGCAGGTTTTTGTCAAGAAACCAGGTTGTTTTTGTAGCAATTGCGTCCACGAAAGTATGCCTAACTGCTGACCAATAATTCAACGCGGGCCGGCAAGCACACTGTAAAAACCGAACCGCAACCTAACTCGCTTTCAACTTGCATATCGCCACCCATCATCACGCAAAAGTGACGGCTAATAGTCAATCCCAAACCGGTGCCGCCATACTTGCGCGTAGTTGATGCGTCGCCCTGCATAAATGCTTGAAATAAATGCTGCAATTGTTCGGGGGGAATCCCAATGCCCGTATCAGCTACGCGAAAAATTATTGAGTCGGAATGTTCTGCTATTTCTTGAGTGGTTAAGCTATCATGTTTAACTCTTTCAATGCAAAGGGTAATAGTGCCCTGTTCCGTAAATTTGGCTGCATTGCTCAGCAGGTTGAGCAATATTTGACGAGTTTTGGTAATGTCAGCATACATTATTCCCAAGTCGTCACCACAATCAACTTGAAACTTATTAGAATTTTTATCTACCAAGGGTTTGACAGTAGAAACTACCTCGTCAATTAAATTAACCGGGTTGAAAGTTTCTAAGTAAAGTTCCATCCGACCCGCTTCAATCTTAGAAATATCTAGAATGTCGCTAATTAAAGATAGCAAGTGTTTTCCCGCTGTTTGAATTTTGTGCAAGTCGGGGATAAAATCTTCGCAGCCTAAATCCTCAGCGTCTTCTTTGAGCATATCGCTATAACCAATAATCGCGTTGAGGGGAGTTCGCAATTCGTGGCTCATATTAGCTAAAAAGGCGCTTTTGGCTTGGTTGGCAGCTTGAGCTGTTTGAGCGACTTTTTGGAATTCTTCTGCTAATTTGCGCTGGGTAATATCTTCGGCAATACCGACGATGCGGTAAATTTCCCCTGTTTCGTTGCGGACTGGAAAAGCCCGATCGCGCACCCAGCAAACTGAACCGTCCGTTGGCGTAGCCCCCGTAGGGGATCGCACTACTCGATACTCCTCATCATAATCGCCCCGCACCTGTTTCTCAAAAGCAGCCTTGACGCGATCGACATCCTCCGGGTGAATAGCATCCCAAAAAGCCTCCGGTTCTGACTGCAAACTCTGACAGCTCAAATTCCATATTTTCTCGCAAGCAGGGCTCACATAAACTAGCTGCTTTTGATTGGGTTCTCTAATCCAAAATACCTCATGAATATTTTCTGCCAACTGGCGAAACCGCTCCTCGCTAGCCCGCAACTTCTCCACAGCACTGTGAAATTCAGTCACATCCTGAATCAGCGATGCCACCCCAATGATGCTGCCGTCAGCATCAACCAAAGTCGTATTGTACCACTCGCACAGAATTATTTTGCCGTCTTTTCTGATGTTCTCGTTAAGGCTGGTAACTCCTCCTTGATTAGTGAGCAAAGTTATAGATAGTTGGCTGACATACTCCTTAGCACTTTCAGGAACTATGAGATCGACTCCGTGGCGTCCCATAGCTTCCAAGCGATTGTATCCAAAAATTCTTTCTGCTGACAAATTCCATTCCGCTACTTCAAAGTTTAGATTCCATTCAATCGCTCCCAAAGGAGTTTGGTGAAGATGGAGAGCCAGTTTTTGCTGCGAGTTTTTCAGAGAAATAATTAATTGATTTTTGTCGGCGATCGCAGATTCTACCCGATCTTCGAGAGTAGTAAACGACTCTTCCAATTGATCCGCCATCATATTAAAAGAGCGAGCCAGGACACCCACCTCATCCTCTCGCTCTACAGACGCCATCAAGCGGGAATCTACCGCCATCCCATCCCATTCTCCCCGGGACAAAGCCTCCGCAGCCTTGCTCAGACGCCGAATCGGTACAACAATCCACCTAGAAGTCAGGGCGCCAATCGCCGTTGCCAGCACCAAAGCACCCAGACACATCACCACAGTATACCGAGTGTTAGCATTAATCCTTTCCATAAAATCGGCTTCAGGAACTGTCACCACAATCAACCAGTCGAGGCCCCTGCTGTCTAAAAGCGGCGTCACCTGTAGAAATTGCCGTTGACCGTCGATCGTAAAATCTAATTGGCGAGATCTGTCAATTTTGTGCAAATCCCCGAAGCGTTCTGTCAAATAGCGGGCGGTCGATCGAATTAGAACATTCTTGCTGCTGGTTGCCACAATCCGTTTCGCAACACCATTGCTAACAATAAATGGCGGTTCCAGAGTAGAATTTGCAACCAATTGCCCAGACCTTTCTACAATAAAAGTCTGTCCTGATTTGCCAATTTTTAGAGTTTCCAAGAATTGATTGAGCTTGGAAAGTGCCAAGTCAGAACCCAGGATGCCAATCAGTTTCCCATCATCGCCATAAACTGGTTGAGCAGCCGTAATGGCTAGTTTGGGAGCGTCAAAATAATTATAGATTTTACTCCAAGTCGGTTTGCCTGCGCGGACCGGAGCTATGTACCAAGGTCGGACGCGGGGGTCGTAGTTGAGAGTAGTTTTTAATAGTTTGGTTGGTTCCTCCAACTCTGACAGCCCGTAGCTATGCAAATTATAGCCAGTAGATGGATTAGAAATCTGAACTTGCAACTTGCCGTCGTCGAGGCGTTCAACTCCAATAAAATCTTTTTCTTCGGATGCAAATTGAATGTAGCTAATTTTATCAAAAATTTTGATTTGTTTGTAGAAGTAGCGTTGCAAACTATCACTATCCTGCACGTTCACAATGCCGAGACGGATGGCATCGAGATTGAGCTGATTGATTTGGTGTGGCGTTTCAATATAACTATTAATATGTTGCTGAATACGCGATGTGACTTCTGTCCGCAGTTGTGCGGCAACATGGTTGACGGCTATCCGCCCGTTCCGCAGCGACAGCCACCCCGTCAACCCTACCGCAGCGAAAGTCTGGAGGGCAAAAGGCACAACAAGGACGATGCGAATTGGCACTTTGCCCGACATTTTTAAAATCTGGTCGGTCAGATATTTGATTGGCATGGTAAAGCAGAACTATTATGAACCCACAACATTCTGGTCATTCGATTTTAGATTTTAGATTGACACCACGGATAAATCCGGGGACTTGAGGATGCAAGGATTTTGGATTTTGGATTGATTCCACGGATAAATCACGTGGCGGGTACCATCAAGAAATTATTGCTCAAGTACAACTTGATGAGCGCAGGTTTTGAAGTTGAGATGGTTTTAGTAGGCAAAGTGCCGTTAATAACTCGGAATCTGCCGCTGGCAACTGAGTTTTTAACGACTGCCACCGCCATCTTAGCGCGATCGGGAGCTTTGGGAACATTGGCGATCGAGATGAATGCAGTATCAATCCTGGACTCACTCTACAGGCTCATACTATTATAGATTTGAGATTAAAGAATTAAAAAATTGAAAAACACTGGTTCTGTAAGGGTTTAGAATTTGCCTACTGTTGCATTTTTTTTTGAACTGGTATCTCAAACCTGGTTTTTTTAGCATTTTGGCTGTCTGCAACGAACTATTTTCGTTAAAAACAACCGATGGATCGCCGCCCGTGCGTCAAGCACTAACTATTTTTCCACTTATGAGGCGCGCTAATCAAACCAATCGAGTTTTGGTTGACTCATGCCTGAAATGACGTATTTTGGCGTTTCAACCCGGTTGCTGCGTCAGTTCTATTTGACCGATAGCGCGATCGAAAGTTATAAGTTTTGACAGGAAATTTAATTGATATCTCCACAAGCAGCTACTTTTGATAGAGTACAACTTAATTGCGACTGGGTACAATCAGCATAGTAGGATGCAACTAGCGGAGGCATGAATGATGAACGCAGTTATTGCTACTCTTGGCACTGCTCTCGGACTGAGCTCACTTTTTATCGGTTTGACCCCGGCGGTTCTCGCCCAACAAAGACTGCAACCAGCGCCCCAATATTCGGAAACGACTTTATCTGGGGACTCGTTGAGGACTGTGGAGGACAGAACCTTAGACTCGGACTACCAAAACTTGATTGGTGAACCAGAAACGGCGGCTAATTCTGCTAGAAGGGAAAGAAGCTTGGGCGACACATTCCGCCTCAAAATCGAGGGCCCCTTGGAATTTATTACTACTCCTTCGGATGCCCAGCGTCAAGGAAATCCTTTACCTCCCAAACAAACCGACAGCGGTACAGAAGCGGGAGTTCAGCTTCAGCTAGGACTTTAGCAATTTTAACTAATGCGAATGGGAAGTCCCGCGCTCTACCGAAGGTGAGCGTCGGGATGAAAACGCAGCCCGAAAATAAATTGAGCGACAGCGAATCAATATCGTTTTTTTGTGCGCTATGATGATTTTATCGGTATTCTGCAACCTTGATAAATGTATAAAGCTTACAAGTACAGAATTTATCCCACAGATGAGCAAGAGGTCTTGCTTGCAAAGTCTTTTGGCTGTGTGAGATGGTTCTGGAACTATGCTTTGAATTTATGTCAAGAAACTTACAAAAAGACTGGCAAAGGACTATCTAGGGCATACATACAAGGCTTGCTCCCTGCACTCAAAAAAGAATACGAATGGTTAAAAGA
>NZ_JAUBRA010000148.1:0-3980 GCF_036701555.1 Microcoleus sp. Pol10D4 | reverse complement strand
TTTTAAATCACCCTAACCTTCCTTCAGTCTTGTCTTATGGTACTCTGGCTGCTTAAAAACTGTCCGGAGTATTGTTATCAGCTACCACATGATTGTTAGTCAAAATAGCATAAGTTTGTCCTTGACGCTGAATAATTACGCCGGAACCGGACACAGAATCAGATAAAATTCTGACAGTGACAAGATTGGCAATTTCTGAAACTTGCTGATTAACTGATTCGGAAATAGCAGGAGATGCTGCTGAAAATTGTTCTGGTGTTTCTCGCGCTAAACCGTTCAATATGCCAGTTAGTAGCAGTGAGATTGCTAATATTTGCCACAGCCTGTAGGGACACTCCAAGAGCCCATAGGTGTCAACTTATGGTAAAACCCATAGTCCGGCAAGGGTTGAAACCCCGGCCTCAAAGCTAAAGTCCTCGCTATGAGGACTGAAGAACTCATTAGTCCTCTTAAGAGGACTTTAGCTATTAGACAGGGAATTCATTCCCTGGCGGACTAGCGGGGGGGCGGGAGGACTTGGCGGGCTTTCAGGCTTAAGTTGACACCAATGGGCATTGCCGTGTCCCGACACTTCATAAACTTGGAATACGCTGTATTTTTGATTGTTCCAGTAAAGTGTGAAAGCACGCTCATAATTATACCTCATTCGCTGACATTAACAGTTTGATATACTGATATAATTATTACACTAACTGCCTCGACACAAACTACTAATCGCCTTTAGCCAAAGTAGAATAATCTAGAAAAAGCAATCAAATTAGTAGAGGACAAAATTTTCGGGTGCGAAGAAATCATCCTCCACTCACCCAGGCTGGATTAAAAAATTTCCCCAACAATCATCCCCGCCAATATGACAAACCCCACCCAAACATTTTGGCGAAAGATTTGACCGTAAACAAGCTTAGGAATATCCGCATTCCGCAGTTGACTGTACTGCAAAAACCACAAAATCGCCGCCGCACTAATTGCCATCCAAAAACCAATGTGCAAGTGCAGATTAATTCCCATTGCTGCTAACAAACCGACAGTACCAACAAAGAAAAAACCCACAGCATTAGCGGCATTATCCCCGAAAAATATCGCGCTGGAATTCACGCCCAAACGCAAATCATCTTCCCGATCGCTCATCGCATAAACTGTATCAAATCCCATCGTCCAAAACACGACTGCACCCCACAGCAGCCAAGTCGCTAATTCTAATCCGTCAACGGCCGCACTCCAACTAATTAAAACTGCAAAACCCCAAGCGATTGATAACACTAATTGCGGCACTGGAAAAAATCGTTTTGCTAGCGGATAGCAGATAATTACTGGTACGGCGGCGACACACAACCAGAAGCTTAAAGGATTGAGATAAAAAGCGAGAATTGCCGCACAAGCAAAGGAAATTAATGCAACTCCTATTCCAGTTTGCACGGTGAGGGCGCGGGATGCTAGGGGGCGCGATCGCGTTCTTTCTACTTCGGGATCGATATCGCGATCCCACAAGTCGTTGATGACGCATCCAGCCGCACTCGTGGCTAAGGTACCCAACACAATCACGCCCACTAATGCTGCGGGCGGCCTCCCGTCTGCTGCTAAAAAGACGGCCCAGAGGGCTGGAATCATTAAAATTAGCCTTCCTGCTGGTTTGTCCCATCTCAAAAGCCTCACGACGGTTAGCAATGTGGATTCGGGTTGGCGATCGGGCTCTTTAAGCATTTCTATTCTAGATTTGAGATTTTTAACTCTAGATTTTATCAAATTTTAGGCACAATCACTTACTATCTCTGCTGGCGAGCATACTTCTATCGGAATTTAAAAGAGGTGAAAGTCTTGCCCAGTCAGCAGTTCCCGATTTTTGCTAATTTAATAGAATGCCTAACTGGATTCGTGAAATAATCATAAATATCTGTCAACCCCGATACTCCAATGGTTAATTCACTTGCTTCTGCGGAGTCAAATCGCATTATTGCTGCTATTGATATGGGTACTAACTCGTTTCATATGGTGGTGGCGCGCATCGATCCGAAATTACCCGCGTTTACGATTATTGCTAGAGAAAAAGATACGGTTCGGTTAGGCGATTGTGAGGTTAAGACAGGGTGCTTGAAGTCTGAGGTTATGGAAAGGGCGATCGCCACTCTGGGCCGCTTTCTTGATCTTGCTAAAACTTTCAATGCTGAACAAATTATCGCGGTGGCTACGAGTGCTGTTCGGGAAGCTCCTAACGGGCGAGATTTTCTCAAACAAGTTGCTAAAGAATTAGACCTGAATGTTAGTTTAATTTCCGGTCAAGAAGAAGCGCGGAGAATTTATCTCGGCGTTCTTTCGGGGATGGAGTTTAACAATGAGTCCCAGGTGATTATTGATATTGGGGGCGGTTCTACCGAGTTGATTTTAGGAGACAGTTCTGAGTCTCTCTGTCTCACCAGTACAAAAATTGGTGCTGTTCGCTTAACAGGACAATTTGTCAAAACTGACCCGATTAGCAGGGAGGAGTTTGCTTATTTGCAAGCTTATATTCGGATTTCGCTCGAAAGACCGATCGACGAATTGCGCTCTCACTTCAATGCTGGCGAACCTTTGCGTTTGATTGGCACTGCTGGAACCATTGAAACTCTGGCTGCAATTAACGCTCGCGAAAAGTTTGGAACAGTGCCGAGTCCCCTCGCCGGATATCAGTTAAGTTTAAAAGATTTACGCGATTTAGTCAATCGTTTTCGGAAACTTTCTTACTCGGAAAGGCTGGCAATTCCGGGAATGTCCGATAAGCGGGCCGAAATTATTCTGGCAGGCGCTTTGATTTTACAGGAAGCTATGATACTATTAGGAATTGAATCGCTCACTGTTTGCGATCGGTCTCTGAGAGAAGGCGTAATTGTTGACTGGATGCTGGCGCACGGTTTAATTGAAAACCGCTTGCGCTATCAAGGTTCAATCCGCCAGCGCAGCATTCTGCACATGGCTAACAAATATCAAGTCAATTTAGAACAAAGCGAAAGAACCGCAGCATTTACTCTCAACTTCTTCGACCAAACTCAAGGAATTCTACACAACTGGGGAACCGAAGAACGCGAGTTGCTGTGGGCTGCCGCAATTCTGCACAACTGCGGTTTGTACGTCAGTCATTCAGCGCACCACAAGCATTCTTACTATTTAATTCGCAACGGTGAGTTATTAGGATACACTGAAACAGAGATTGAAGTAATTGCTAATTTGGCTCGCTATCACCGAAAGAATCCTCCTAAAAAGAAGCACGAAAACTTTATAGCTCTCCCGAAAAAATACCGGGAATTCGTCAGTAAATTGCATCCTTTTTTGCGGTTAGCTGTGGCTTTAGATAGGCGGCAGATTGGCGCAATTTCGGATTTTAAATGCGAATACCGCCCGGAAGTTAGAGAGTTTCACTTGCGGCTACAACCGCTCAATCCCGAAGACGATTGCGCTCTGGAGCTCTGGAGTTTGGATTATAAAAAGCCGTCGTTTGAAGATGAGTACAATCTCAAATTAGTCGCAACTTTGGAACCGACTCTGGTTCCGGTTTAAATACAAAGCCGAGCCTGGAAACGAGGAACTGTAGGGTGCGCGCGCACCCTACAGTTTCAACTTAATCCCAAGTCTAGTACCAATATTGTGTTTGAATCCACAGTCCTCCCGATCGCCTTAGCCTGCCTTCTGAAGGCAGGGGGAATTAATTTTAAATAGGATAAATCAAGGCGATTATGACAATTTGCTGACGCCATATGAAAGATTTAAGTAGTGTCTCATATCATGTCCGGTCGAGTGATCGCGATTTTTGTAGGGTTCCCCTCACCAACAATACCTGCCAATAATTGACAATCTCAAAAACCAGCCCCGACCGGGATATTATGGTTAATCGATCGGACATGATATTATAGCAATCCTAAGTGATTTTCTCGCTCTGTAAAATCTGAAAGTCTTGCTATACAAGAAGTCTAGGAAGACAAGAGGGCGTTGTGTTGTGAGACTCAGATCGG